>DATBOH010000088.1:0-1926 GCA_036553915.1 Caulobacteraceae bacterium
TGAATGGCGAAAAGACCCGCGATTTCTTCATCATCTATCTGGTGATCGGGATCGTCATCTATTTCGTGTTCGGCATGTGGAACTCAAAACTCCGCAAAGGCGAGGTGGTGCTGGGTCACGAGGCCGCGCCGATGGAGCTGCCGCATACGGACGGGACCGCTGAATAGTCTCAACGGGGCCGCAGGCCGCTAGTCTGAACGGCTGGTCAGACCGAAAACTGTTCGGCCAGCATGCGTTCTTCCAGACTCCGGCCGGCGTCGAACAGCACCGACAGGGCGATGGCGCGGTCCTCGATGACATCCACGCGTTGGACGTTACGGACTTCGACATTGTCGGCGACGGCGCTGACCGGACGCTTGTCGCCCTCAAGGATTTCGAAGGTCACTTGGGCCCGATGCGAGATCAGAGCCCCGCGCCAGCGCCGCGGCCGGAAGGCGCTGATCGGGGTCACCGCGAGCACCTGGGCGTCGATGGGTATGATCGGACCGTGGGCCGAAAGGTTGTACGCGGTCGAGCCCGCCGGAGTTGAGACCAGCGCCCCGTCACAGATCAGTTCTTCCAGGCGCGGGCGGCCATCGATCAAGATGCGCAGCTTGGCGGCCTGGCGAGTCTCGCGAAGCAGGCTGACATCATTGATGGCGAGCGCCCGGTGGGCGCGCCCGGACTGGTCGAGCGCGGTCATGGCCAGGGGATGGATGATGGCCTCCTCGGCTGCGGCGATCCGCTCGACCAGGCCATCGGCGCGATAGTCGTTCATGAGAAAGCCGACCGAGCCGCGGTTCATGCCGTAGATCGGCCGGCGGCTGTCCAGCTGTCGATGCAGCATCTCAAGCATGAAGCCGTCGCCGCCCAGAGCGACGACGACATCCGCCTCCGCCTCGGTAAGATCGCCGTAGCGAACGGCGAGCTGTCGGCGCGCCGCCTCGGCTTCAGGGCGATCGCTGGCGACAAAGGCAAGCTTGGGCGCGGCGGCCATGAACCCTCCGGGTCGCGAAAGCACAGCCTGTAACCTCCGCCAAAGTCAAACCCGTCATTCTTCGGGGCTTGCGTCGACTTCGCCCGGAGGCGGCCTCGGGTCCTCGTCGCCCCGATAGGGACGGCCGACCGCTTCCGCCCAGTCGCGTCGATGGGCGGCGTAGGCCTTCTGGCGGCGCGCCGCTTCCGCCACCGACATAGGTTTCGCCGTGCCGGCGGGGATGGGCCTTGATCGCCTCATGAAACCCATCTTACCACGGCCGGAAGAGGCTTCGAGATGAGAGGCGCGTTCCATCGCCCGTACCGAGCTTTCCAAGTCGGGCGGCATCGGCGACACTCCTGCGGCAACGGACCGGCGGCTGGCGTATTAGGCTTGCGGGGCTTGCCAAGGAGTATTCAGTGCCCAAGCCCGTTTTGCTTTTCGCGCTCGGACTTTTGGCCAACTCGGCTATGGCGCAACAGAGCCCGGTGGCGTCCCCGCCCACCGGTCAGCCGGACAGCCATGCCATACCCGGCGCGTCGAGCGACAGAACCACCGTGACCGTCGCCCCCGATCCAGCGGCCACGCCGATGGCCGACCCACAGTCGACGGCAGAATTCGGTTCACCCTCGGCCGTGGAATCGCCCAGCTCGCCGATGCCCAACCCATCCTCCTGGCCGGTCATCAGACCCAGCGCCAAGCGGCCGGCCTGGGTGAAGAAGGCGCCGCCCAAAGCCCAGCCAAGCAAAGTGAGCCCGCTGGCGCACTAAGTCCGCTTGACGCTCGCATCTCGCGGCGCGAGTCTTACCCCGCAACATCTCAGCGGAGCACCTCGTCATGGCCGATGGATCCCTCGCCGGTCCGAAAACCCTCAAGGGCAAGGTGACTGAAGACGAATGGCGCGTTCGCGTTGAACTCGCCGCGCTCTATCGGCTGGTGGCGCTGCACCACTGGGACGACCTCATCTACAC
>DATBOH010000120.1:0-4280 GCA_036553915.1 Caulobacteraceae bacterium
GCGGCGATCGTCGCCCGCATCACTGGCGCATCGGCTCACGCGCCCTATCGGATGCCCCTTTTTCCGCTGGCCCCGGTGGTCGGATTGATCGCCTTGGCGGGCGTGGTGTGGGCCAACTGGATCGATCCAACGCTCGGCCGGCCGAGCCTGCTGGCGACGGCGGCAGTGATGATCGCTTTCGGGGCCTATTATGTGATCCGCAAGGCCGCCGGCGGCTTCGCCTGGACCCTCAGCGGCCCAGATTCCCTGATAGCGCCGGCAGTCGAACTCGACGCCACCAAACTCTGAGGAGAGTTGACGAGTCGGCCCGCAAGGCACACATCCGCGGCTGCACCATTGGAGCCGATCATGAGCACTCAGGCCGTCACCGACGCCAGTTTCGAAACCGATGTCCTCAAGGCCGCGGGCCCCGTCCTCGTCGATTTCTGGGCCGAGTGGTGCGGGCCCTGCAAACAGATCGCCCCGGCCCTGGAGGATATCGCCAAGAGCCTCGGCGGCGCCTTGACGGTCGCCAAGGTCAATATCGAAGACAGCCCCTCGACGCCTTCGCGCTATGGCGTTCGCGGCATCCCTACATTGATGCTGTTCCGCGATGGAAAGATGGCGTCGATGAAAGTCGGGGCCATGCCCAAGCAGAAGATTCTCGAATGGCTGGCTGAGTCGGGTGTCAAGGTCGCGGCCTGAGGCCACGCTTCAATCGTTCCAGCTCACCCCATCGCGTTCGGTGAGGGCGATGGCCGCCGAAGGGCCCCAGGTCCCGGCGGCGTAGGGCTTGGGCGTCATCCCGGCGCTGGCCCAGCCGGCCCGGATCGCATCGATCCAGGTCCACTGCGCTTCGACCTCGTCGCGGCGTACGAACAGCGTTGGGTCGCTGTCCAATAGATCGAGCAGCAAGCGCTCATAGGCTATCCGACGGCGGGTGTCGGCAAAGGCGTTGGGCATGGAAATGTCGAGCGGCACTTCGCGCAGGCGCATGCCCGACCGATCGAGGCCCGGCTCCTTGGCCATCAGCCGCAGACTGATGTTTTCCTCCGGTTGCAGACCGATGATCAGGGTGTTGGGCTGCAGCGCCGCCCCTCCGGCGAATATCGAATGCGGCACGCACTTGAATTGGATGACGATTTCGGTGTGGCGCTTGGCCAGGCGCTTGCCGGTGCGCAGATAGAACGGGGTCGCCTGCCAGCGCCAATTATCGATATTGGCCTTCAGGGCGACAAAGGATTCGGTGCGGCTCGTGCGGCCGAGCTCATCGGCATAGCCTGCCACTGGAGCGCCGGCGATCGATCCGGCCTCGAACTGGCCGATCACCGAATGGGTGCGCACCGAAGCGGCGTCTATGGGACGTAGCGAACGCAACACCTTGACCTTTTCGTCGCGCACCGAGGCGGCGTCGAACCTGGCGGGCGGCTCCATGGCGGTGAGCGCCAACAGTTGCAGCATATGGTTCTGAACCATGTCGCGCAGGGCGCCGGTGGCGTCATAGAACTCATGCCGGCCCTCAAGGCCGACCGTCTCGGCGACGGTGATTTCGACATGATCGATGCCGCGCGCATTCCACAGCGGCTCGAACAGGGTGTTGGCGAACCGCAGGGCGATGAGGTTCTGGACCGTCTCCTTGCCGAGATAGTGATCGATGCGAAAGGTGCGGCTCTCGGGAAAGCCGGCCGCCACCGCATCGTTGATGGCCCGGCTGGAGGCCAGATCGGCCCCCAGCGGCTTTTCCAGGGCCAGGCGCGTGCGCTCACCCGCCAGGCCGGCGCTCTCGAGCCCGGCGATGGTCGGGCCGAACAACGATGGCGCCGTGGACAGGAAAATCGACAGGTCCTCGGCATTGCCCACGGCCTCGGCCAGGGCGGCGAATGGCGCGGGCGTAGAGACGTCGGCGCTGCGATAGCGCAGGCGGGCGAGAAAGCGGGCCAGGACCTCGGGCTTCAGGCGTTCTGGGTCGACGAAGGCGTGCAGCGCCTGGTCGGCTCTGGCCTGGAACCAGGCGTCGTCGCCAGCGCTACGGGCCGTGCCGATGATGGCGAGGTCGGCCGGCAGCAGGCCGTCGCTGTCGAGGCCATACAACGAGGGCAGGAGCATGCGGCGCGCCAGATCGCCGGTGGCGCCGAACAACAGCAGGGTCTTCATGATGTCCTTGGCGTGAAAGACGCGGCCCGCGGCCTCTTAGCCGGCTGGCCTAGCGCGGCCAAGTCTCGGGACTGAGCGCCAGCACATCGCCGATGAAATGCAGCGAGCCGCAAATGACCACATGCGGCGGCGGTCCATCACCGGCGAACGCTCGAGAAAGCGCCGCTTCGACACCCTCGCACGCCACGGCCGTGAGCCCGGCGGCGCTGGCGGCGGCGGCCAGCTCGGCGCCTGGCGTCGCCATGGGTGAATCGAATCCCGTCGTGAACACCGGAGCGGCGAGGCCGGCCAGGGCGGCAAAGAAACCGACCGCGTCCTTGCGCCCGAGCATGCCGACGATCAGAGCCAGCGGCCGACCATCGGCGCCAAGCCGGGCGCAGGCGCGCGCCAGGGCTTCGGCGGCATGCGGATTATGGGCTCCGTCGAGCCACAGATCGGCGCCCCGGGCCGCCGCCTTGGCCGCCAGCGGTCCGGCCGTCAGGCGTTGGAACCGTCCGGGCCACGAGACCCCACGCATCCCGGCCGCCATCGCCTCGGCGTCGATGCGCGGATCGGCGAGCACCGAAAGGGCGGTCGCCGCCAGGCCGGCGTTGGCGAACTGGTGCGAACCGAAGAGCGCCGGCGGCGGCAGGTCGATCAGGCGTTCGCCAAGCTGAACCACCAGGCGGCCATGCTGCTCGAAGGCGTCGAAGTCGCGGCCCATGAGCATCAAGGGCGCGCCGAGGGCCTGCGCCTCGGCGATGATCACCGCCTCGGCCTCCGCATGCTGGCGCCCGGCGACCACCGGCGCGCCGGCCTTGATGATCCCGGCCTTCTCCCAGGCGATTCGCGACAGCTGCGGTCCGAGCCATTCAAGGTGGTCGAGGTCCACGGGGGTGATGACGCTGGCCGCCGGCTTGGCGAAGACATTGGTGGCGTCGAAGCGGCCGCCGAGGCCGACCTCGACGATGTTCAGATCGGCCGGCGTCGCGGCGAAGGCGTGGAGAGCCAGAGCCGTGGCGATCTCGAAAAAGCTGATCGGTTGGCCGGCGTTGGCGGTTTCGACTTCGTCGATCAGCCGCTCCAGGCTGTCGTCGTCGATGAGCGCTCCGGCTAGGCGGATGCGCTCGGAAAACCGGACAAGATGCGGCGAGGTCAGAACGTTCACCGCCAGCCCGGCCGCCTCGGCCATGGCCCGCAGAAAGGCCACCGTCGAACCCTTGCCGTTGGTGCCGGCCACATGGATGACCGGCCCCAGCCGGTCCTGGGGGCGGTCGAGCGCCGCGAGCAATCGCTCCACGCGACCGGTTGAAAGGTCGATCAGCGTCGGGTGCAGGGCGCGCAGACGCGCGATCACCGCATCGGAGGCTCGGATCGGATCGTGGTCGATGGCGTCCGTCGTCGCCTCAGGCGGCTTTGCGGCTGGCGCGCCCGGCCATGAGGGCCCGCAAGATCGAGCCCAAAACAGCGGGGAGATCCTTGCGCGTCACCACCCGATCGACCATGCCGCGTTCGACCTGGAATTCGGCCGTTTGGAAGCCAGGTGGCAGGGCTTCGCGGATCGTGTCTTCGATCACCCGCCGGCCAGCGAAGCCGATCAGCGCGGCCGGCTCGGCCAGGTGGATGTCGCCGAGCATGGCGTAGGAAGCGGTGACCCCTCCGGTGGTCGGATCGGTCAGAACGACAATGTACGGCAGGTGGATGCGTCGCAGTCTCTGAATCGCCGCCGTGGTCCGAGCGAGTTGCATCAGCGACAGAGCGCCTTCCTGCATTCGCGCGCCCCCTGACGCCGTGAACACCACCAGTGGAACCTCGCGGCGCACCGCCTCATCCACCGCCGCCAGGAAGCCTTCGCCCGCGGCCGCGCCCAAAGAACCGCCCATGAAGGCGAAGTCCTGCACCAGGACGACAGCCGTCTGGCCGCCGATCTCTCCGACGGCGCAGGCCATGGCGTCGGCTTCGCCGGTGTTCTTGCGCGCCGTCGCCAGGCTGTCGCGATAGGGCTTGCCATAGGTGAAGTTCAGGGGATCGTCGGCGGTCTTCGGCAAAGGCACGGCTTTGCAGCGGCGATCGTCGAAAGTGTAGGCGAAGCGCAGGGTCGGGCGGATGCGCATATGCCGGCCGGCCGGCGTCACCCACAGAGCCGCTTCGAGGTCCGGGCGATAGAT
>DATBOH010000122.1:0-4490 GCA_036553915.1 Caulobacteraceae bacterium
CGGAACCACAAGCCCGAAATCATGATCAAGGCCTTTGAGATCGCCGGATATTCAGCCGGCGAGGTCGAGCGCCAGTTTGGCGGCATGCTCAACGCCTTTCGCTATGGCGCGCCACCCCACGCCGGCATGGCCCCAGGGATCGACCGTATCGTCATGCTGCTGGCTGGAGCGGAGAACATCCGCGAGGTGATCGCCTTTCCGCTCAACCAGCAGGCCGAGGACCTGATGATGAACGCACCGGCGCCGGTGTTCGAGCGGCGCCTCAAGGAATTGCACATCCGCGTTCAGCCGCCCCTCAAATAGGTTCGAGCTGGAGCGCCATTAGCGGCGCGGATTTCCGGCGCAGGCCGGCACGTGCAGGCCGGCTGGCAGTCGGGTGCGGCCATCGCCGCACGCCTCATCAAGCTGGTGCTGGGTAAGATCGGTGGCCCCGCGCAGGTCAGCGCCGGCCAGAGTGGTTCGCGAAAACTCGGCTCCCGCCCAGGCGACATCGCGCAGATCCGCATCGGTGAAATCTGCGTCGGCAAGATCGCTTGCGACCAGCCTGGCGCGGCGAAACGAGGCGCGGGCGAAATGGCCACCTTTGAGGTCGACATGGACGAGCATAGCGCCGTCGAAGCGCGCCTTTCGGGCATCGACTCGGGCAAGGTTCGATAGCGATACGTCGGCGTCAGGAGCCGAAGCGTCGACCATATTGGCGGCGACAAGCGTGGCCCCATGGGCGCGCACCCCGGCCAGCTTGGCGTTGCTGAAATTGGCCGAGGCGAAAGTATCGCCAATCAGGGTGGCGCCGCGAATGTCGGCCCGAGAGAGGTCCGCACCGGTAAAATTGGAGCCGATCAGACTGGCGCCCCGCAGATCGGCTCCGGCCAGGGTGGCGCCCGCGAAATTGGCGCCGATGAACTTCGAGCCCACTAACCGGCGCCCGGCCAGGGCGCAATTGACGCACGAGCCGCCGAACGAGACAAGCCTGGGCACCGCCGGCGCATCCTGCATCGCCGCGGCGCGGGAGGCGGCGGCGGCCGCCAAGACGCTGAGGCTGGCAAGCGCCGCCAGGGCAATTCGCAGACTGTTCAACGGGTTCGTCACGCGCTGAGGCTTCTCCGGCTTGGCCGCCCGCCTGGACTACTGCGGCCGCGAGTCGGCTTTGACCAGTGAAAACGCCTTAATGCGGCAGTGCGCGCCGCCTTAGCGGTCCTGGGCGATCCGAGCGTGGCAGGTTTCGCAGATCATCGTCTGGCCCTTTGGCACCACCGCCATGTCGCCGCAGGCCGGGCAGATCTCCGCCAAGCGCGCCGTGGCGCGCGCCGTCGGCAGGAAAACCAGATTGTCGGGCGTCGCGCCGCGCGAGAAACCGCGCGATATGAATCGGGCCAGAGCCTGAGGGTCGTCCGGCGGCGGATTGAGGCCGTCACGGTCGATTTCCCCGGCATCTCCCAAATCGGTGCGGCCAAGGTAGGAAACGCCGAGTTCGCGGAACACGTAGTCGATGATCGACGTGGCTGAGCGGATTTGATCGTTGCCGGTCACCGGTCCGGCCGGGTCGAAGCGCGTGAAGACGAAGGCCTCAACGAATTCGTCCAGCGGCACGCCGTACTGAAGGCCGATCGACACCGAGATGGCGAAGTTATTGATCAGCGAGCGGAAGGCCGCGCCTTCCTTGTGCATATCGATAAAGATCTCGCCCAGTGCGCCATCGTCGTATTCACCCGTGTGCAGATAGACCTTGTGGCCGCCGACGGTGGCTTTCTGGATATAGCCTTTGCGGCGGTCGGGCAGGCGTTGGCGCGTCCGGGCGACTTCGACCACCCGCTCGACAATCCGGTCGATCTTTTCCGGCGCCGGTTCCACGACCTCGGCGGGCGGCAAGGAAAGGGTGAAACCGGCCGGGGCGGCGGCGCGGTCGAGGCGCCCGGCGCGGAGGCCAAGCGCGGCGGCCTTGGCCAGCAGATTTAGGGCTTCGGTCGGCGTAGCGGTGAAGGAGAGCGGCAGGAGCGTGGTCGCCGGCGCCGATAGGAAGGGTTCGACCGCCGCCGTCATCGTCAGCCGGGATTCAAGGTCGATCTCGCCAGAACTGGCCAACAGCTTGGCAAGCGCCGGATCGGCGAAGCCGGCCAGGCTACCAGTCCCGAGCAATCCCGCCTCAGCGGCGGCGACCTCTTCGGCGGTCAGGCCGATGAGTGTCGCGATATTGACTGTCCCAGCGTCCACCACCTCGGCGTCGGCGCCCAAGACATCGATAGCAAAGCCGCGGCCGATGACGCCCGGGGCTAGCGCCTCCGTGAGGCTCGTGGTCGTCGAAAGAGCCGCCTCGACGGCGGCCAACTCATGCGCAGTGAATCCGGCCGCAACCAGCCGTTCGGCGACCGGCGTTCCGGCCAGGGTGCGGACCCCGAGGGCATGACGCTCGACCGCGCCGACGTCTACGCCGAGGCGGCGGCAGGCGTCGGTAGCGAGGCGATCGAGACTTTTGAACATCTCGCCGTCAGCGGTTTCAGCAAATCGCACGACATCAGGCCACGGCTGGAGCCCCACCGAGACACCGCCGAGGCGTAAAGCCAGCTCTGGTCCGTGCGCGGCCCACAACAGATGGCTGTGGCGCAAGCTCCCACCCTCGGACAGCGAGGCCAGCCTGGTTGCAGCCTGGGCGGCGAGCGGGTCGTCCACAGCTCTGGCTGCGGCCGCCCAGGCCGAAACGGGAGCCAGGCCGCCGCGCGGGCCAAGTCGCGTCGCCAATCGCGCCGAAGTCTCGGCCGCGCAGGCGAGGGCGAGGGCGTGAAGCCCGGCCGCGCGAGCCCGCCCCTGCGGACTATCAAAGGCGAAGCCCTGGGCGATCAGGTGTTCGGCCACCCCGGCGAGGCCAAGGCCGATCGGGCGCAGGTCGCGGCGGCGCCAGGCATCTTCGGCGCCAGCGCAAAAGCCGGCCGAGCATTCGATTTCCAGGGCCTGGACGATAAGCTCCACCGCTGCCTCAATCTCAGCGCTTTCGAGATCGGCGACACAGAGAACCATACGGGGCGCGGCGGTGGCCAAGTCGAGAGCCACCGAGTCGCTGGCGTCGAAGGTTAGGGTGAGCGCGCCGTCACGCCAGCCAAGACTGGCCGCAAGGGCGGTCCGCATGTCGCCGCCATCGGGCGAATCCGGCCTGGTCCAGGCGATGGTCGGTTTGCAGAGACGAAAGCTGCTCTCGACTCCGTTGAGGCTTCCGAGTGCTATCGCATCAGCGATTTCCCCCCAGGAACGGCTGGCGGCCCGCGCCGCTTGGACGGCCCGCGCCAACGGTCGATTTACGGCTGGGTCGGCGCATGTGAGGCGATCGCCTTTGCAGCGCGCCACCGCCGCCGACACGGCCTCGATTTCGGCGGCGACCGGCGAAAGCCGATCTCGGAATCGCGGCGACGCGAGATCGAGAGCCTGCGCTTCGCGCGCCACGGCGGGGTCGTCAGGATGGGCCCGCGCTCCGATCGAGAGGCACGGTTCGGGTGCGGCCAGCCCCTGGGCCAGCAGGCCGAACAAGCTGCGCCGAAAGCCCTCGGCCTTGCCGGGCGTTTCTAAAACCCCAAGCGACAGCCCCCAGGCCGCCAGGCGTTTGGCGTACCGGTCGGGCCCACCGTCGAGCAGCAGATCGCAATCGGTTTCCGGACGAAGCGCCTTGGGGAAGGTCAGGCGAGGATAGTCGCATGGCAAGGCGCCAGCCCAATCGAGCCACGCCTCGATGCGCGCGCTTGTCCATCCCTTGGGGGCGAGGACCGTCGCCACGCCCCCGTGACGCTCGATGATGCGCTCCTCGCGGTCGGCCGGATCGGCCAGAAATGGCGGACGCTGCGACGCTGGCATGTCTTGGGCTCCCTGAGGCGGACCCTAGGATCTCGCCCCGGCGCGGGCAACATCATCTTGCGTGCCACCGCTTGCTTTCCCCAAGATGTTGGGTCGGAGCCGCTGTTCGCCCGATCTGGACGCGCAACACCCTGGCGCCTATAAACCCTGGCGCGGGTCCGGCGACGCCGCCATGGAGAGCCGATGAGCCTGCTAAGGCAAATTTTCACCTGGTGGTCGGGCGCCACGATCGGGGCCACGCACCAGATCAAACGCGGCGGCAAGCTGGTCGGCGAGGATGAATTCGGCAACCGCTACTATGAGACCATCGATCCGCGCTGGAACTACGATGGGCGGAATCGCCGCTTCGTGATCTACAACGGCTATGCCGACGCCTCCAAGGTCGGCGCCGATTGGCATGGCTGGCTGCATCACACCTTTGAAGAGCCGCCGAGCCGCGCGCCCTTGCCGCGTCGGACTTGGGAGCTTCCGCATCTTCCCAATCTCACCGGTACTGTAGGCGCTTGGCGACCCAAGGGATCCCTCGCCCGGGGCGGCGAACGGGCCGCGGCAAGCGGCGACTACGAGCCGTGGCGCCCTGATTGACGCCGTTCAAGCCGATCCTCGCCCTGGCCCTCACCGCCGGTCTCCCGATGGCCGACGCTCAGACCACG
>DATBOH010000134.1:0-10215 GCA_036553915.1 Caulobacteraceae bacterium
CATCGAGATCTCGGTGCGCGCCTCGCGGCCGGCGTCGAGCTTCCAGGCGCAGTCATAGGTCATCAACCTGGCGGCATGGATGCGCGTCGCCGCATCGGCGACCCACCATTGGATCGCCTGGCGCTCTGAGAGCGGCAGGCCGAAGGTTTTCCGCTGCGGCGCATATTCGCAGATCATGTCCAGGGCCCGTTGCGCCATGCCGACCGACCAGGCGGCCATTTGCACGCGCCGCGTCCCCAGGCGGATCTGCATGGGCGCGAAGCCCTGGCCCTCGGTTCCCAGCAGCTTCCAGCCCTCGACCCGGCAATCTTCAAGCGCCACCTCATAGGTCGCCGCCCCCCCGATCATCGGGATGCGGCGCAAGACATTGAAGCCCGGCGTTCCCTTGTCGACCAGGAACGCGGAGATGCCGCCGCGCGCGCCCTTCTCCTTGTCGGTGACCGCCATCAGGATGGTGAAGTCGGCCTCGGCGGCGCGGCTGATCCAGATCTTGCGGCCGTTGATCACCCAGTCATCGCCCTCGCGCACGGCGCGGGTGGTCATGCCCGCCGGATCGGCTCCGGCCCCGGGTTCGGAGATGCCGATCGCCGAGACGGTCTCGCCGCGGACATAGGGGGCGAGATAGGCCTCGCGCTGCCTGGCGTTCACGGTCGCCATCAGCATCCGCAGATTGGGCGAATCCGGCGGCAGGCTATAGGGGGTGACGGTCTTGCCGAGCTCCTCCTCGACCCCGACCATGGCCAGGTGCGGCAGGTCGGCGCCGCCGACATCCTCGGGGGCGTCCAGGCCCCAAAGGCCGAGCGACCGGGAGACCTCGTCCAGGCGCTTGTGCTCCTCCGCCCCCAGTCCAAGGCCGGCGCCGGCGGCCTCGCGGGCCAGCACCGCTGGTTCGAGGGGCGTCAGCTCGTCGCTGACAAACCGGGCCACCAGATCCTTGAGCATCCGGTGCTCCTCGGCGAGCTCGAAGTTCATGGTCATCTCCCGCTTTCGCCGGCCCGGCCACGACATTAGGGTCGCGGGCGGCGGCCGTCACCGGCGCCGCGAGGTCAAGGTCGAGGCGATGGACGAGAGGGCGGCGGAGCTGGCGAGCGAGGCGACCGGTCCCTTGCGGGGGGTCCGGGTCATCGATCTGACCAGCGTCGTCTTCGGCGCCTATGCCACCCAGATGCTCGGCGACATGGGGGCCGAGATCATCAAGATCGAGTTTCCCGGCGGCCGGCGCGGTGGCGGCGGCGACATCATGCGCTGGGCCGGCCATGGCCAGCCGGATGGCCCCATCGACCTTGGGCCGATCTTCATCAACCTCAACCGCAACAAGCGCTCGGCGCTGCTCGATCTTCGCCGCGACGCCGACATGCGGGTGCTGCGCCAACTGATCGCCGGGGCGGATGTATTCGCCGCCAGCGTCCGCCTGGCCGGCCTCGAACGGCTCGGCCTCGGCTATGAGGCCGTCAGGGCGCTCAGGCCCGATATCGTCTACGCCCACGGCTGCGGCTATGGCGCCGATGGCCCTTACGGCGGCGAGCCGGCCTATGACGATCTCATTCAGTCGGCCAGCGGTCTCGCCGACCTGCTGCCCAGGACCGATGGCGCGGCGACGCCGCGGCTACTGCCGAGCCTGGTGGCCGACAAGGTGAGCGGCCTGTTCATGGGCCAGGCGATCTGCGCCGCCCTGTTCCATCGCCAGCGCACCGGCCAGGGTCAGTTCATCGAGATCCCGATGCTTGAGTGCATGGTCAGCTTCAATCTCACCGAACATGCCTACGGCCACGTCTATGAGCCGCCGACCGGGCCGTGGGCCTATACCCGGGTCGCCAATTCCGAGCGCAAGCCGTTCCCGACCCGCGACGGCTACATCGGCCTGCTTCCGTATACGGACAAACAATGGGACTTGTTCTTTGCCGCCGCTGGCGTCGGCGAGACCTTCGGCAAGGATCCGCGGTTTTCAGACTATCGCACCCGCGCCGCGCACATTCGCGAGCTCTACGCCCTGGTCGAAACGGTGACCCCGACCAAGACCACCGAGGAATGGTTGGCGCTGCTCAAGCCGCTCAACATTCCGGCGGCGCGCATGAACCGGCTTGAGGAGTTGCGCGACGACGCCCACCTCGCCGCTGTCGGCCTGTTCGAGCGCTATCGTCATCCCGAGGCGGGAGACTATGTGGCCATGCGACCGCCGGTGCGGTTTTCAGCCACCCCGGCCAATATTCGCCGCCACCCGCCGAGGCTCGGCGAGCATACCGCGGAGATCGCCGCCGAAGCCGGCGTTACTCTGGCGAGGCGCCCGCAGAGCGACTGATCCGCTCGTCGCGGAGCTGGCTGCGTCTGACCTTGCCGGCTTCGTCGCGCAAGGGCGCATCGACGAACTCATAGCTGCGCGGCTGCTTGTAGCCGACCAGGCGGGTCTTCAGATGCTCGCGCAGCGCCGCCTCGGAGAGGCCAGGGCGCGGCTGGACGATGGCGTGAACGAGAGCCCCGAGGTCCTCGTCCGGCAGGCCGACCACGGCGCTGGAAATCACCAGGGGATGCTCGTCGAGGGCCGCTTCGATTTCGGCCGGATAGACGTTGGAGCCGCCGACCAGGATCATGTCGGCGCGGCGGTCGGCGAGGTAGAGGTAGCCCTCGGCGTCGAACCAGCCGATGTCGCCGAGCGATTCCCAGTCGTCAGGCAAGGTGCGGGGCGCGGCGCCGCGATAGCGATAGGTCTGGGGCCAGCCCTCAGGCCGGCGCATATAGATTTCGCCCGTCTCGCCAGGGCCCAGGCGCCGGCCTTCTGGGCCGAAGGCCGCCATCTCGCCAAAGCTGGGCCGGCCCACCGAGCCGCGATGGGCCAGCCACTCCTCGCCGGAAATGATGGTGACGGCCTGGGCCTCGGTGCCGGCGTAGAGCTCCATGATCACCTCCGGCCCCAGCCAGTTTATCCACGCCTCCTTGAGCCACGGCGGGCAGGGGGCGGCGAGATGCCAGACCTGCTTGAGGCTCGAGAGGTCGTAGCGGCCCTTCACCGCCTCGGGCAGCCGCCAGATACGGCTCATCATCGTCGGCACCAGGTACATCCAGGTGGCGCGATGGGTTTCGACCGCGGCGAGCGTCTGCTCGGCGTCAAACCTCGGCATCAGCACCAGATGGGCCCCGCGCTGCAGTCCGGCGAAGGCTGAGGTGAACGGGCCGTTGTGATACAGCGGCCCCGGCATCAGCATGGTGTCTTCGGCGCTGGTGCGATAGCCGCCGCTGCCGCCGGGAGTGGGCGTATAGACGCCGGCGGCCCCGGACAAAATCAGCTTGGGCCGGCCGGTCGAGCCGCCGGACGTCGGGGCCTTGTAGGTTGGCGCGGTGCGGTCGGGGACCGGAGAGTCATCGTCGCTGAGCGCCAGCAGGGCGGCGATATCGTAGCGCGGGCGGTCGGCGATGAAGTCGGGCTCGGCGATCAGGATCGGACTCTTCGCCAGATCCATCACCGCCTTGGCCTCGGCCGCCGGCAGGCGGAACGACAGTGGCTGGGGTGTCGCGCCGAGCTTCCAGAGCCCGAAACAGGCTTCGACGAAGCCGGCGCTGTTGCGCAATCCGACGCTGACCAGATCGCCGTGGGCGACACCGGCGACCTCAAGCGCGCGGGCGAGGCGGTTGGTCCGGAGATCGAGCTCTCGCCAGGTGAGGGTGTGCTGGTGATCGGTGACCGCCGGGCTGTCGGGCTTCTCGCGCGCCAGCTCGGTCAGCCGCGCGCCAAGCGAAATCGTCACCGGGTCCATGCCGCCTCCCACTCTCGCCGAAGGCGATCCTGCCGCGAGGAGACAAATCCAAATACATCGGCAAGCCGGAAGGCAAGACCGATCCCATCGCCCAGGGCTATGAAGATCGCGGCGTCGCGGAGAAGGAAGCCGAACGACGCGGCTGGGGGACCGTCACCAAGGACGGCGGCGGCGGCAGTGAGGCCGGCGCGACGGACGCGCCGGCCCCGTTAGCTTTAATTCACTTCTTGAAGTCGACCGACGTCCAGATCTCATCGGAAACGAAGGTGCGATATTTGTCATAGCCTTCGACGATCTTGGATTCCTGGTCCTTGCTGACCGCGGCCCGCGATTCGGCCATCATCGCCTGGTCGCGCGCCTTGTCGGGCTCGAGATTGGCGAGGCTCGGATAGTGAGTCAGCAGCAGCACATTGGCGCCGGCGCCGGAGTTGAGCCGCACGTTCACCGCATACCAGTCAATGATCCCGTGCTTCTTGGCCAACTCCTGGCCCCTCACCCAATCTCTGGAGAGGCCGGTCAGATAGTCGTCGACGTGGTTGGGATCGACCTTGATCGTCACCGCTTCGGTGGCCCCCCTGACCGGGGTGTAGTCCGTATAGGGCTCGGCCGCCGCGACGCTGGCCAGACCCAGGCTCGCGCCGAGCGCAATCGCTATCGTTTTCAGGTGCATGTTCCATCCTTTTGGAGCTGTGTCCGACGGGATAGAACTCCACCCCCCGGCGGAACTTCCGACCTCAGTAGCACATATGGCCGGGCTTGCATTGCGCATTCGGCCGCCATCTCGCAACCGAAGGCGTTTCGCCCTATGCCTCGGCGGCCGGTCTTGCGGGGGATGCATGAGAGTTCTGGTCACGGGGGGGGCCGGCTATATCGGCAGCCACGCCTGCAAGGCTTTGGCCGCCGCCGGCCATGAGCCGATCGTCTACGACGATTTCTCGCAAGGCCATCGCTGGGCGGCGCGGTATGGGCCGCTCGAGGAGGGCGATGTCTGCGACCTCACGCGCGTCAGGGCGGTGATGGCGACCTGGCGGCCGCAGGCGGTGATGCATTTCGCCGCCCTGATCAGTGTCGGCGAGTCGGTCGCCGAACCGGAGCGCTACTATCGCATCAATGTCGGCGGCGCGGCGACGGTGCTGGCGGCGATGCGAGAGGCGGGAGTTGGCCGTTTCGTCTTTTCAAGCACCGGCACGGTGCATGGTCCGCCGCCGGCGCTGCCTATCCTGGAGGATATGCCGCATGCGGCCATCAGCCCCTATGGCCGCTCGAAGAGCATGGTCGAGCAGATGCTGGCCGACGCCGCGGCGGCCGGCGGCCTTTCGGCTGTCGCCCTGCGTTATTTCAATGCCTGCGGGGCCGATCCGGAGGGCGAACTCGGCGAGGCGCACGATCCGGAGACCCACCTCATCCCCCTAGTTCTGGCGGCCCTTCGCGATGGCGCCCCGATCACCATCAATGGCGATGATTATGAGACCCCGGACGGCACCTGCGTACGGGACTACATTCATGTCGCCGACCTGGCCCGAGCCCACGTCCTGGCGCTCGAGGCCATGCGTCCGGGATTCCGCGCCTATAACCTTGGCACAGGAGCCGGCTTCAGCGTTCGGCAGATCCTCGACACCGCCGAGGCGGTGACCGGGCGCAAGGCCACGGTTCGGCTCGGCGCCCGCCGACCAGGCGATCCGCCGGCTCTGTGGGCCGATCCCTCCCGCGCCGCCGTGGAGCTCGGTTTCAGCGCCCAATGTTCGTCCCTGCGTGAGATCGTCGAGACGGCCTGGCGCTGGGCCAACCGCGCGCCGTGAGCCCGCCGCCGGCCTTGGTCGCCCGCGCCGAGGCGCTGAAGGCGTGGTTGTTCGACCTGGCACTGCCGATCTGGTGGTCTCCAGGGGCCGATCGAAACGCCGGCGGCTTTCACGATCGTTTGAGCGCCGACGGCGAGCCTCTGGCCGGTCCCAAGCGCGCCCGGGTCACCGCCCGCCAGGTCTTCGCTTTTCAAACCGCCGCCGCCATGGGTTGGCGAGGCGCGGCCGACGCCGCCATCGATCACGGGCTGGATTTTCTCCTGGCCGCGCATCGGCGGCCGGATGGTCTCTATCGCGCCGTCGCCCTGGCCGCCGACGACAGGGTCGACCTCTATGACCAGGCCTTCGTGCTGCTGGCCTTCGCCAGCGCCGCCGCCGCCGGCCGCCCCGGGATGTCGGAAAAGGCCGAAAGCCTGCTCGGGCTGTTGAGCCCCGAACCGGGTGGCGGTTTCCCCAGCCTGAGCGGCGCCCCCCTCGACGCCAACCCGAATATGCATCTGCTTGAGGCGTTCATGGCCTGGATGGCGCTGGACGCCGCTGGCCCGTGGCGGAGGCTCGCCGCCGGCCAGGTCCGCCTCGCGGTCGATCGGCTGATCGATCCGGCCACTGGAGCCCAGAGCGAAGGGTTCGGTCCGGGCTGGTCGGCGCCGGCCACGTCTCGGCGCGCCGTGTGGCCCGGCCATCAGTTCGAATGGGCGTTCCTGCTGCTGCACTGGGCGCAGAGGGCCGGCGACGCCGCCGCCATCGCCCCGGCCTTGCGCCTGATCGCGGTCGGCGAACGAGCCGGCGTCGACACCGCTCGCCATGTGGCCATCAATGCCCTGGATGGAAATCTTCAGGTCACCGATTCCGGCACCCGTCTGTGGCCGCAGACCGAGCGTCTGCGCGCTGTCCTGCGGGCCGCCCAGGTCACCGGCGATCCGCAGTTCTGGGCGCTGGCCGAGGACGCGGTCCTGGGCCTGGGAGCCTTTCTCGATGTGCGAACGCCGGGCCTGTGGCGCGACAGCCTGGAGAGCGACGATCTCAGCGCCCCGGCCAGCTCGCTCTATCACCTGGTGGGGGCGATCCGCGAACTCGACGCCGCGGCTCTCAGAACCAGCCGCGGACCTTGAACCAGATCAGAGGGATGATGGCGCTGACGGCGATCGCGGTCAGGCCAAAGGGATAGCCCCACGACCAGTCGTATTCGGGCATGCCCTTGAAGTTCATCCCGTAGATTCCGGCGATCAGGGTAGGGGGAATGCCGGCGATGGAAACGATGGTGAGAATCTTGAACACATCGTTCTGGGCGATGCTGATCAGTCCGACCATCGCATCGAGCAGGAACTGCACCTTGTCGGACAGGTGCACCTGGTAGTCGTTGAGCGAGGCGACGTCCTGCCGCAGGGTCTTCATGCGCGACTGCAGTTGGCCATCCGACCAATCGGCGGTCAGGCCGGAAGCGAAGTCGATCGCCCGTCCCATGCCGAGCAAGGCGTCGCGGCCGGCCGACACTCGGTCGCCTATCCGGCCGACATGGCGCAATTTGGCGCGGATCGACCGGCTCGAGCGGACCGGCTGGTTGCCTTCGCCTTCGGACGCATGGAAGGTCGATAGCGACATGTCGTGCAGCTCGGCGGCCGCCTGCTCGAGACTATCGGCCACGCGGTCGATGATTTCGTCGCAGAGCTGGACGAAGACCTCCAGGCCTGAACCCGGCCGGGTGTCCGCCGTCTCGAACCGGCGGCCCATCGCGTCGAAGGCGCGCAAGGCGGCGAAGCGAACGGTCACCAGGCGATCGCGCGACAACACGAAGCCCACCGGCGCGGTGCGGGGCTCGCCGTTGCTGGCCAGGGTGGTGATCGGCACGCTTATCGACAGCACGCCGTCGCGGGCCCTGAGGCGGCTGGAACGCTCGACCTCGCTCAGGTCCGCGCGGGTCGGCAAAGCCGAGCCGATCAGCGCCTCGACCTGGGCCGACTCTTCGGGGTTGGGCTCGAAGAGATCCAGCCACACCGGCGGCGACGTGGGGTCATCGCCGAGGCGATGCATGGTCAGCATCGGCGCGCCGGCACGCTCAGGCGATCCCCGCATGCAGGAAGTCATGCATGCCGACGACGCCCACGGGCGCGTTGTCCTGGCAGACGATGAGCAGTTGGATCGGCCGCTCGCGCTCGGTCATCAGCCGCAGGGCTTCGGTAGCCAGGAGTCTTGGATCGACGGTCACTGGCGCGCGGGTCATGTGGGCGGCCATCGGCGCGGCCAGATCCGCCCCCGGCAGAGCCCGACGCAGGTCGCCGTCAGTGAACACGCCCACCAGCGCTCCAGCCTTGTCGACTACGACCACGCCGCCATAGCGTTTGCCGGTCATTTCGACGATCGCCTCCGAAAGGCTCACCGTGTCGGCGACGCGCGGCATGGCCTCGCCCTTGGCCATCAGGTCGGCGACCGTGACAAGCTGCGCCCCGAGGCTGCCGCCGGGGTGGAAGGCGCGGAAATCGGCGGCTGAAAAGCCGCGGGCCTCTAGCAGCGCCACCGCCAGGGCGTCGCCGAAGGCCATCTGCATCGTCGTCGAAGTGGTCGGCGCGCGGGTGTTCGGGCATGCCTCTGACGCCTTGGGCAAGACGAGCGCAATGTCGGCGGCCCGGGCCAGGGCGCTCTCGGCCTCCGAGGTGATGGCGATCAGCGGCAGGCCGAAACGCTTGCAATAGTCGATGACGTCGCGCAGTTCCGGAGTCTCTCCCGACCACGACAGCGCCAGGACGATGTCGCCGGCCGCGACCATACCGAGGTCGCCGTGGCTGGCTTCGGCCGGATGCAGATAGAAGGCCGGGGTCCCGGTGGACGCGAGGGTGGCGGCGATCTTGCGCGCCACATGGCCGCTCTTGCCGATGCCGCAGACCACCACCCGTCCGGAGCTCGCGCCGATGGCCGCCACGGCGGCTTCGAAGGGAAGGCCGAGGCCGTCCGTGAGCGACGCCCCCAGCGCCTGCAGGCCGGCGATCTCGGCCGCCACGGTGCGGGTCGCCGAGTTGACTGAGCCGGATGGCCTGGCGGGCGCCATGCGTTTACCTTCGTCGCCGTGAGCGGGAGTCGAACCTAGTGCGCCGCGTGCGGAGCGGAAAGGGCGACGGCCGCGCCGCCGTCTTCCTCGACCGCGACGGGGTGCTGAACCGCGATCATGGCTACGTCGGCGCCCCGGAGCGTTTCGCCTGGGTCACTGGCGCGCCCGCGGCCGTGGCCCGTCTCAACCGCGCCGGACTTCTGGTGATCGTGGCCACCAATCAATCGGGCGTGGCGCGCGGACTGTTCGACCTCGCCGCCGTGGACGCTCTCCACGCGCACATGCGGGTCGAGCTGGCGGCGGCCGGGGCCAGGATCGACGCCTTTTATGTCTGTCCCTACCTCCCCGACGCCCCGGTGGCCGCCTTCGCCCACCCCGACCATCCCGACCGCAAGCCCAATCCCGGCCTGTTGCTGCGCGCCATAGATGACTGGGGCATCGATCCGGCGCGGGCGCTGATGATCGGCGATTCGCCACGTGATCTCGAAGCGGCCCGGCGCGCCGGGGTCCGCGGCGTGCTGTTCGCGGGCGGCGATCTCGATGCTTTCGTCGCCAACCTCGCGCTGCCGAAATGAAGCGATACAGCTTTTGTTTCGCGCCAGACGCCGACGCCCCTTAGCGGACCGCACCCATGATCGCCTTCATCGACTTGGCCGCCCAGCAGCGCCGCATCCGCGACAAGATCGACTTAGCCATCGCCCGGGTGCTCGATCACGGGGCCTATGTCATGGGCCCCGAAGTGGCGGCCTTCGAGAAGGCCCTGGCGGCCTTCTGCGGCGCTGATCTGGCGCTCTCCTGCGCCAACGGCACCGACGCCCTGGCGCTGCCGCTGATGGCCTGGGAGATCGGGGCCGGAGATGCGGTGTTCTGCCCCTCGTTCACCTTCGCCGCCACGCCGGAGATCATTCCGTGGACCGGGGCCGAACCGGTGTTCGTGGACATCCTTCCCGGCAGCTACTGCCTCGACCCCGACCATCTTGAGGCGGCGATCCAGGCCGTGAAGGCGGAGGGACGCCTCAGAGCCGCCGCGGTTATCGCCGTCGATCTGTTCGGCCATCCAGCCGACTACCCGCGCCTCCAGGCCATCTGCCGCGCCCACGGGCTCAAGCTCATCGCCGATTCCGCCCAAGGCTTTGGCTGCACCCTGGATGGGCGCCATCCGGCGGCCTGGGCCGATGCAGTCTCGACCAGCTTTTTCCCGGCCAAGCCGCTCGGCTGCTACGGCGACGGCGGGGCGGTGATCGTGAACGATCCTGGTTTGTGGGAGCGGCTGGATTCCCTTCGCGTCCATGGCAAGGCGACCCCGAGCGATGGCGCGTCGGCGTCTTCGGCGCACGACCCGAAGTATCTCAACGCCCGCATCGGCATGAACTCACGTTTGGATTCTCTGCAGGCCGCCATCCTGATCGAGAAGCTGGAGATCTTCGCCGACGAGATCGCGGCGCGCCAGGTGGTGGCCGCTCGCTATGCGGCTGGCCTCGCCGACCGCGTGGAGCGCCTTCCGCTGACCGCGCCTGGCGCGTCCTCGGTCTGGGCCCAGTATGTCATCGAACACCGCGACCGCGATGGATTGGCCGCGCACCTCAAGGCGCAAGGGGCGCCGACGGCGGTCTATTATCCCGTG
>DATBOH010000167.1:0-14948 GCA_036553915.1 Caulobacteraceae bacterium
GATCAATCCGGACGGGGTGAAAAATCAGCTCGAGGGCGGCGCGATCATGGGCGCCAGCTGGGCGCTCAAGGAGCAGCTGCGCCTCGGTGGGCCGGGGATCGCCACCGCCTCATGGGACGACTATCCGATCCTGCGCTTCGATGAGGTCCCGCCGGTGGCGGTCGAGGTGATCATGGCCCAGGCCGAACGCTCGGTCGGCGTCGGCGAGGTCTCGGTCGGTCCAGCCATGGCCGCCATCGGCAACGCCATCGCCCATGGCCTTGGCGAGCGCATCCGCGATCTGCCGTTCACCCGCGAGCGCATCAGCCGCGCGCTGCTGGCGCGATAGGCCCGGGCCAGGATCAAAGGCTGAGACCGAGGCGATGGCCCTCGGCGGTGGCGTTCAGCACCCAGCGGGGGGCGAAACAATCGCCGATCAGATGGGTCTCGACCCCAAGCGCCCGCAGCGGCGCGGCGAGGGTGTCATCGGGGATCCTGGGCGTGGCGAAGGTCATGAGCGCGACGTCGCGGACGATCCGGCGCTCGCCGGTGTAGACTTGCGCCAGCGTCACCTCGCCTTCGTCGAACCGCGAATTGGCCGCCGGTTCAACCAGGGTGATGATGTCCACGCCCCGATCGTGCAACCGCCGATAGACGCCTTGGCGATTGACCAGCGACTCAGCCCCGGCGATCCGCTCGCGCGGCGTGGCCACGACGACGCGCTCGAACCGGCGGCCCAGGAACTCGGCGGCGGCGTAGGTGAACGCCGTCTGATCCTGGTCATGGATGAAGGCGGTTCCAGCCTCCCTGCCCGATCGCGGGGCCAGCGCCGCAATGGTCTGGCGAAGATCGGGAATGAGACCCTCATTGCGCCACTCGACCGGCAGGAAGGCCGGCCAGGAAGGCGTCGATCCCGCCGCCAGGACCACCACCTCCGGGCCCAGGGCCATGACCGCGTCGATATCGGCCGCCGCGCCCAGCCTGAATGTCACGCCGTAACGGTCGGCGCTCAAGCGCTGGAAGTCGTAGATGCTGGAAAGGTTCTCGCCGCCCGGCAACAGGGCGTGCAGCCGGGCCTTGCCGCCGACCTCGGCGCCGGCGCCAAGCACCGTCACCCGATGGCCTCTCGCCGCCGCCACCCAGGCCGCCTCCAGGCCGGCCACGCCGGCGCCGACCACCACCACGCGCCGGCCGGCGCCGGGCGCCCGCGCCGGCCGCCAATCCGCCTCGTCGGCCCGTCCCACGCGGGGATTGTTGTCGCACTGCAAGGTGGCGTGGGTGCTGATCAGGTGCCAGCAGGTGTTGCAGGAGACGCAATAGCGGATCTGCGCCTCGCGACCCTCGGCGGCCTTGATCCCCCAGGCGGGGTCGGCCACCAGCGGCCGGCCGAGCATGACCAGATCGGCGGCGCTGTCGCGCACGATCCGCTCGCCCTCGTTGGGGTCGGTGATCAGGCCCAGCGCCCCCACCGCGACGCCGGGGGCCGCCTTTGCCAATGCGTGGATCTTGTCGACGAAGGGCGCCCGCACGCCGTGCAGATCGGGCAGATGCCAATAGAGGCTCTCGGCGTGCGAGCCCCAGCACCAGGTCAGGTAGTCGACAACGCCGGTGGCGTGGACCAGCCCGGTGATGGCCCGCGCCTGGGCCATGTCGATCCCGCCGGCGACGCCGTCCTCGCCCGGCAGCTTGACGCCGATCAGCAAGCCGGGGCCGAGTTCGGCCCGCAGCGCCGCAAGAAGCTCGGTCAGCAGACGGGCCCGCCCAGCCAGATCGCCACCGAAACGGTCCTCGCGCCGGTTGGCGTGGGCGGAGAGAAACTGATGGAAGATGTGGCCATGGCCAGCCGAAATCTCCACGCCGGCGAAGCCAGCGGCATGCAGCAGCCGGGCCGAGCGCACGAAATCGGCGATCATCATTTCGACCTCCCCGGCGGAGAGCGCGTGCGGCACGCCGCCGCTGAGATCGTCGGGCAGCGCCGAAGCGCCGAACGGCGCGCCAGGCCGGCCATCCTCATGCCGACCGCGCCCGCCGTCCTGGAGCTGGGCGAGGAGGCGGCAATCGTGCGCCTCGACCGCGGCCGCCCAGCGGCGCAGCCCCTCGTTGTTGCGGCCGGACCAGACGTCCACGCGCGGACCCCCGACGTGCTGGGCAAGCACGCCCAGCGGCTCGGTGACCGAGATCGCCGCCCCGCCGCGGGCGCGGTTGGCGTGGTAGGCGATGAGCCGGTCGCTGACGGCGCCGGCCTCGGCGAAACGCGTCGTCATCGAGGCGTGGACGATGCGGTTCTTGAGCGTGAAGCGGCCGAGATCGAACCTCGAAAACAGATGCGGATAGGCCGAGGCGGCCCGGTCGAGGCTCATGACCGCTGGCGGGAGGGGCGCTTCAGCGCTGGGCCGGCTTGCGGGCGCCGAAGATGTACCAGCCGCCGCGGCCGTGCGGCGGCGCCGGCGTCTCGCCGCGCAGGAAGGCCGGGTATCTGTCCATGTCGAAACTGGTCACGTCAGGCACGGTGATCTCGAACGCCGCCTCCCGCGGATAGCCGGCCGCCACGCACAGTTCGGTCGGATCCATCGCCCGGTAAGCCGAATAGAAGGGCTCGTTGTTGTGGCGCGTGTCCCAGTCGAAGGTGAAGTTCAGGAACGCATCGCAGGCTTTGTGGGGCGGAAGCTCCATGAACGCCAGGACCCCGCCGGGAGCCAGCAGCCGCCAGGTCTCGGCCATGATCCGGCGGACGGCGGGCGCAGAGGTCTCATGCAGAAAGAAGCTCGACACCACGAGATCGAAATGGCCATCGGGGAAGTCGGTGCGCTCCGCGTTCTGCTGGCTGAATTGCACGGGAACGCCTTCGTGCTCCGCCTTGGCGTGGCCATAGCGCAGGCCGGGCGCGGCGACGTCGACGCCATGGGCCTCGCAGCCCGGGAAGGCGCGCGGATAGGCCAACAGATTGGCTCCCGACTGTGTCGCCATGTCCAGGACGCGCCGCGGCCGGAAGTCCGGCCAGCGCTGCTTGAGCCAATAGGCGATGGACTCGCCGACGCCGCTGAAGTTGCGCTGGCGATGGATGCGCGCGGACCCCGCATTGGCCGCCAGGCCGCGACCCAGGAGCACGCCCTGGGCGACGTCGTCGTCGGTGAACTCCGAATGGTAGCAACCGGGCGAGAGGTGAACATCCAGCCGGGTGACGTAGGCGGGAATCTTCAGATCGGGATCGAGGCGAAGGCTGCCGCCCGCCGGATTGGTCCGCGCCGCCTCCCGCGCCAAGGCGATCATCGCTGGTAGGGCGCGCTCGACGGCCGGCTGACGGGAGAGCGGCCCCATCTCCTGGGCGTTGTAGCGAATGCTGCTGTAGAACTTGAAGAAGTGATCGTCCTTGATCGCCCGCGCGACGTCGCGGCCATCCTGAGGCACACTGCCCTTTGCCCGCTCAATCCTTGGCCTGATGTTGCGCTCGTAGGTCTTGGCGACCTCGAAGCGCAGGTTGAGCAGCGCGTGCGAATGCAGGACCGCCACCGCCCGCTGGCGCGCGAATTCGTCGTGGGTGGGTTCGAGCAGGCCATCGATATCCGGCAGAGTGGCGACGTGCGGCATTCAGACTTCCTCCGCGCTGCGGTCTCGACCCCGATCCAGGTCTAGAACATCTCCGGGACGGTGCAAGTAAGGCGACCTAGTCATCCCGCCGGCCCTCCGGGGTGTGGATGCGCAGGACCCGACTTACGAAGGCGGCCCGGGCGGCGGTGCGTTCGGCCTCGACATCCGCGGGCGGGATGAAGCGCTCGACGTCCGCGCGACTGATGGCGCCCTTCGCGTCCAGCAAACGCTCGATGGTGTCCTGCCGATCACGCAGCACCATGACCTCGGTCATCAATTCCAGAAAGAAGGTCATCACCTGGTCGATGCTTTTGTCGGCGAAGAAATAGGGCCGCTTGCCCTTGGTCACCCTGGGCAGCTTCACGGCGGCGGGATCGGAGACTTTGCGAGTCATTGGCGTGTCGGCCTCACAGATAGACCCAGGGTCGCGCCTTGCGGTCGCGCTCGCGAAAGGCGGCGATCTCTGGCTCCAGCTCAAGGGTCAGATCGATGGCGTCGAGAGCTTCGATCAGCATCCGCCGCGCCTGAGGATCGATGGCGAAGGGCAGGGCCTCGGCGTCGGCGACCGCGATCGTGCACGCGATCATGTCCACGGTCACCGGCCGTCGGGCCGGATCCGCCGCGACGGCCCGCGCCAGGCGATCGACGGCCTCGGCGCCCAGCTCGATCGGGGCCACGCCGTTGCGCACGCAGTTGGCCTGGAAGATCGGGCTGAACGATTTGGCGATGATGGCGCGGAAGCCGAAATCGGCGAGCGCCCAGACCGCATGCTCGCGGCTCGAACCGCACCCGAAATTGACGCCGCCAAGCAGAATCCTGGCGCCGGCATAGGCGGCATCGTTGAGCACGAAGCTCGGATCGGGCTCGCGCGAACCGATTTCGCGGTAACGCCAGCCGGCGAAGAGCCCTTGCGCGAGGCCGCTCTTGGCCACGGTCTTCATCTCACGCGAGGGAATGATGGCGTCGGTGTCGATGTTGTCGCGCACCAGAGGCGCAGCCACCGCGGTGAGGACAGTGAACGGTTCCACCTCAGCCGGCTCGCGCGGGGATTGGCCTGGGATCGGCGATGCGACCGGCGAGGGCCGAGGCGGCGACGGTTTCCGGCGACGCCAGATGGGTGCGCGTCTGCGGACCTTGACGACTCTCGAAATTGCGGTTGGTGGTGCTGATGACGCGCTCGCGCAGGCCAAAGCTCTCGCCGCCGGCGAAGAAGCACATCGAACAGCCGGACTCGCGCCACTCGAACCCCGCCGCCTGGAAGATGCGGTCGAGCCCCTCCGCCTCGGCTTGGCGTTTGACGCTAGAGGATCCGGGCACGCAGATCGCCCGGACGCCGGGCGCGACCTTGCGGCCGTCCAGCAACCGCGCGGCGCGGCGCAGATCGCCGATGCGGCTGTTGGTGCACGAACCAATGAAGGCGGCGTCGATGGCGAGGCTCGTCAACGGCGCGCCTGGGGCCAGGTCCATGTAACCGAGCGCGCGGTCATAAGCCTCGCGCGCCTCCCGCCGGGTGAGCTGGTCATAGCTTGGCACGACGCCGTCCACGGCGATGGCGTGTTGCGGGCTTACCCCCCAGGTGACCATCGGGGAAACCGCGGCCGCCTCGAAGGCGGCGGTGTGCGCGAAGGCTGCGCCCGCGTCGCTGGCCAGCGTCCGCCAGCGGGTTTCGGCGCGATCCCAATCGGCGCCCGAGGGCGCGAACGGGCGGCCGCGCAGATAGTTGAAGACCATTTCGTCGGGGGCGATGATGGCGGAGAAGGCGGCCAGCTCGGCGGCCATGTTGCACAACGTCTGCCGGCCATCGAGATCGAGCGCGGAGATGGCCTCGCCGGCAAATTCGATCAGTCGGCCGCGGGCGCCGGAGACCGACAGGGCGGCGATGATGTGGAGGGCCAGGTCCTTGGCCGTGACGCCCGCTTCCAGGCGACCATGCACCGCGATCAACATCGGCTCGGGCCTTCGCGCGCGCACGGTCGATGTGGCCAGGGCATGCTCGGTCTCGGTCGAGCCGATTCCCCAGGCGAGCGCGCCGAAGGCGCCCTGGGTGCAGGTGTGGCTGTCAGGACAGACCAGTGTGAGCCCTGGCGCGACGATGCCCTGCTCGGGGGAAATCACGTGCACGATCCCCTGGCGATCATCACCCAGATCGAACAGCTCGATGCCGGCGCTCAGCGCCGCCTCGCGCGTGGCGGTGATGAACGCGCCGCCCGTGGGCATCAGGGTCCGATCCCCGCGCCCGGGAAAGGTGTCGACCACGTGATCCATGGTGCAAAACGCCTGGTGGGGCGCGAGGACCGGCCGGCCGGCCGCCTCCAGGCTCTTCAGCGCCACGGCGCCCGTGCGCTCGTGGAGCAGGACGCGATCGATCAGGATGAGGTCGACGCCATCGCCAAGATCGCGAATGCAATGTTCGTCCCAGAGTTTTTCGGCCAGGGTTCTGGGCCGCGTCTCATGGTCTGTGAGGGGCGTCATGGTCTCAAAGCGTCCGAGCTTTGACATAGATATAGGACAAACGGGCGGTGTCCATTGCTGAAGCGAATCGGCCTCCCTGGTGACAGGATCGTCGGGGGCGACTAGCACCATGCCCATGCCTGGCAAGCGACACCGCACCGATGGTCAGGGCTCCAGCGCCGCGGCGCTCAGGAGCCTGCCGGTCCCCCTCTATCACCAGATCTTTCTGCTGCTTCGCGACGAGATCATCAGCGGCCAGCGACCGCTGGGCGCGTTGGTGCCCACCGAGCAGGAGCTGTCGCGGATCTATGGCGTCTCGCGGATCACCACTCGCCGGGCGCTGGATGAACTGGCGCAGAGCCGCCTAGTGGAGCGCAAGCGCGGGGTGGGCACGCGGGTGATCTTCCAGCCGCCATCCCCGCCCATCGAGGCCAGCATCGAACACGCCCTTGAATCGTTGCTGACTCTCGGCCGCAACACCAAGGTCGAATTGGTCGAGCTGGGCGAGGAGGAGGCCGAGGCTCCAGTCACCTATTCCCTGGCCCTGCAACCGCGGGAGAAGGTCATCCGGGCAGTGCGTATCCGCTGGCTCGAGGGCGAGCCGCTCGGCTGCGTGGTCAGCTATGTCCCTTCGCGCCTGGGCGCAGCCTTCGATCGCGCCGAGCTGGAATCGACGCCGATGCTGAGGTTGCTGGAGCTGGCGGGAATGAAGATCGGCACCGCCTCGCAGACGGTCTCGGCGACAACCGCCGACGCCACTTTGGCGAACATGCTGGATATCGAAATCCGCGCGCCTATCCTGCGCATCACGCGCACCGTCTATGACGTCTCCGGCGAGGCGATCCTCTTCACCCTGGCTCAGTACCGGTCCGACCGGTACCAGATCCGCCTCGACCTGCATTCCTTCGGGGATGGCCGCCGGACCTAGAGCAGGCGGCGAGCACCCGTCAGGACGCCACCCTGGCCGCCCGCAGGGCCTCGATCGCCGCACCATCCAAGCCCAGTTCCCCGAGCACGGCGATAGTGTCCTGGCCGGGCGCCGGAATGTCTGTGCGGACACCGAACCGGACGCTGCTCATCTCCAGCGGCAGCGCCGGCAGGCGCGCGACCTCGCCGCTCGCCAACGTGACCTCCACCAGGCCGCCGGCGGCGAGATGGACGTCGGAAGACAGGTCCTCGGGGCGGGCGATGGGCGCATAGGGGAGCCCGAGATTTTCGAGTTTGCCCAGCAACGCTTCCTTGGTGAGAGCGCCCAGAGCGGCGCGGATTCTTGGCAGGAAGGTATCCCTGGCCAGCACCCGATCGTTGTTGGCGGCCAGCGCCGGATCGGCGCCGAGGTCGGCGAAGCCGAAGGCCTCGCAAAACACCTTCCACTGGGAATCGCTGACCACGCCCAGAAACACCTGTTCGTCTTTCCTGGCCGTCTCGAAGACGTCGTAGATCGCCCAGGCGGAGAGGCGGGCGGGCATCGGCGGGGGCGCCTCCCCCGTGACGGCGCGCTGGGCCATGTGCTGGCCGACCAGAAACGCCGTGGTTTCGAACAGGGAGCATTGGACATGTTGGCCCAGGCCCGTTCGCCGGCGCTGCTCGAGGGCGGCCAGGATGCCGATGACCCCGAACATCCCGCCGGCGATATCGATGACCGAGGCGCCGGCGCGCAGCGGCCTGCCGGGCGGCCCGGTCATGTAGGCGAGCCCGCCCATCATCTGGGCGACTTCGTCGAGCGCAGTGCGCTGCTCGTAAGGCCCGGAAAGAAAGCCCTTGGCCGAGCAGTAGATGAGCCGCGGATGGTGCTCGGCGAGCGCCTGATAGCCGAGGCCCAGGGCGTCCATGGCCCCGGGTCGGAAGTTCTCGATCACGATATCGGACGCCGCCGCCAGACGCCTGGCGACCGCCAGGCCGCGCGCATCCTTCAGATTGAAGCTGACGCTGCGCTTGTTGCGGTTGAACATGCTGAAATAGCCGGCCCCCGAGCCGCGCAGGCGGCGCGTGGCGTCGCCCTCGATGGGCTCGACCTTGACCACGTCGGCGCCGAGATCGCCGAGGATGACGCCGATGGAGGGCCCCATCACCATATGCGAGAACTCGGCCACCTTGAGACCGGCGAGGGGCAATTCACTGGCGCTCTGCATGGCGTCTCTCTGCGCGGGAGTGTTTCCGCCGCCCGGCCCTCCGGGGGTGCGCCACCGGCCCGTTTGGTTCATAGTTATGACATTTGCCGAAGGGAAGGCCCGCTATGAACTCGGCTGCGCCGATCGATATCCTGGTCAGCGAGGTGGGGCCTCGCGACGGCCTTCAAAGCATCCACACCATCATGCCACTGGCGGCCAAGAAGGCCTGGATCACCGCCGAGGCCGCCGCCGGCGTGCGCGAAATCGAGGTTGGCTCCTTCGTCCCGGCGAGCCTGCTGCCGCAGTTGGCCGACACCGCCGAGCTGGTCGCCCACGCCAGGACCATCGATGGCCTCGCCGTGGCGGCGCTGGTTCCCAATCGCCGCGGGGCCGAGGCCGCCATCGCCGCCGGCGTCGACAAGATCACCCTGCCGGTCTCGGCCAGCGAAACCCACAGCCTGAAGAACGTTCGTCGCACCCACGCTCAGATGCTCGAGGAGGCGCGGACCATAGCCGACGTGATCCGCGCCACACCGGCTGACCGGCGGCCCAAGTTCGAAGGCGGCCTTTCCACCGCGTTCGGCTGCACCCTCGAAGGAGCCGTTCCCGACGCGACCTTGCTCCGCCTGGCCGAGGCTCTGATGGCGGCCGGATGTGACGAGGTCGGTTTGGCCGACACCAGCGGCTACGCCAATCCGGCGCAGGTCAAGCGCCTGATCCGCCTCGTCCGCAGGGCGGTCGGCGAGAAAGCCTTGAGCGGCATCCACCTGCACAACACCCGTGGCCTCGGCCTCGCCAATGTCGTCGCGGCGTTGGACATGGGCCTCACCACCTTCGACAGCTCCCTGGGTGGCATCGGCGGCTGCCCGTTCGCGCCCGGGGCCAGCGGCAACCTGGTCACCGAGGACCTGGTCTACATGCTCGAGGCCATGGGCCTCAGGACCGGTATCGACCTGGACGCTCTTCTGGCGGTGCGCGCGCTGGTCGCCGAAGCGCTGGCTGGCGAACAGCTTTACGGCTTCGTGCCCGAAGCCGGCCTGCCGCTCGATTTCGTCCCAGCCGCCGCGCGGGCGGCCTAAATCATTCCGCCGCCACCCGCCAGACCGGCTGAACCGGGGCTGCTAGGCCGGTTTCGGCCAGGCACGTCTCGCGCAAGGCGTCGATTTCCGGGCCGCGGTTGAACATCGGCAATTGATTGCGGCCGGCGCGCATCTGGGCGCGCAACGCGTCCGTCGCCGCGGCATCGACCCGACCCTCTGCGTCAGCGACGACGCCATAATCCCGCGCTCCGGCGATCGACACCAGCCCACGGGCGACTTCCAGGCCCACCAGAGCCGCATCGCGATCCAGCGGATCCCCCCAGCCGCCGCCGCCCCAGGTGATGAAATCGAGCTGATCGCCGATCTCGACCTCCACGCCGTCGCACTTGGACGGCAGGTGGACAATCTCCCCGCTGGCCTTGCGCAGCACCTTCTCCGAGCGCCTGGCCGGCAGGCCGCCGTTGACTCCCCAGGGCGGTATGAACCAGCGGTCGTCATGCACGGCGATGACGCCGGCCTCGAGGAACCGGTAGGTCATCTTGATGCCGTTGCCGCCCCGGAAAAAGCCGGCCCCGCCGGAATCGGGCACCGTCTCGTAACGCTCGATGACCATCGGAAAGTAGCGCTCGAGAAACTCGTTGGGCACGTTGGTGAAGCCTGGCCACAGCGAATGACCATCGGGCCCATCGCCGAACGGACGACCGGGAATGCCGCCAAAGCCGATCTGAAACAGTTGGAACCATTCGCCGGCCTTGTCGAAGCCCGAAAACATCAGGTGCGGCGAGGAGGAAAACCCGGCGGCGTTGAGGAATTCGGGCGTCTTCTGGCCCAGCAGGGCGCCCAGGACGTCGAAGATGCGTCCAAGGGCGTGGGTGCGGCAGGAAAGCGCCGCCGGGAATCGCGGCTTGAGCAGCGAACCTTCCGGAATACGCACGTCGACCAAGTCATAGAAGCCGTCGTTGAACAGAATCGCCGGGTCGAAGACCATGATCATATAGATTCCGAAGAACATCTTGAACATGTTCTCGTTCAGATAGAAATTTATCGATGATGAAGATTGCGGGTCCGTTCCAGCAAAATCGAGAATCGCCTTCTCGCCTTCACGCCGCAATGTACATTTTATCTTGAACGGCCCGGCTCCTTTGCCATCATCGCAAATGTAATCCTCAAAAGTTACTGGCTCTTCTGCTATCGCTGTGGCGATGAGCTTGCCCATGGCGCGATGATTGCGCTCCAGCAGGTCGGCCATGGCCGCGGCCAGCACTTCGTCGCCGAACCGCTCGCAAAGCTCGATGATCCGACGGCCGGCGACCCGGTTGGCGGCGACGATGGCGTGCAGGTCGGCCTTGTACCATTCGGACATGCGCGACTGGTGAGCGGCGATCTTGAGGATGTCCTCCTGCAAAGCGCCTTGGCGGTACAGCTTCACCGGCGGGATGCGGATGCCTTCCTCGAAGATCGAAGCGGCGTCGGTGGGCAGGCTTCCCGGCACCTTGCCACCGATGTCGGTCATGTGGCCGAACATCGCCGACCAGGCGATCAGGCGGCCATCGCGGTAGATCGGCGCGATCACCAGCTGATCATTGTTGTGGCTGATGGCCCCGGCGCACGAATAGGGGTCATTGAGCAGGATGACATCGCCCTCCTCGATCTCACCGTCGTAGCTGCGCAGGAAGCCGTCGATGAACGAGCCGAACTGACCGACCACCATGCGGCCATCGCGATCGGCGATCAGGGGAAAGGCGTCGCCTTGCTCGCGGATGCCCGGCGAGAGCGCGGTGCGGAACAGGGTGGCGTCCATCTCCACGCGGGCGTTGCGCAGCGCGTTTTCGATGATGTCGAGGGTGACGAGGTCGACCTTCGCCGGGGCGATGGGGGCCGAATTGGTTTCGATGATGCGGGCGGGCATGTCGGGCTCTCAGCTCGGATTGACGAGAATGTTGCCGAAGGCGTCGACCTTGGCCTCACAACCAGGCAGCACCAGGGTCGTCGAGTCCATCTCGGTGACGATCGCCGGACCGGCGATCCGGTCTCCCGCCCGCAGGCGGGTGCGATCGTAAAGGCCGGCCGGTCGAATGCCGCCTTCGACCCAGATCTCGTGATCGCGGATCTTGGCCCGCGCCGGATCGCCATCGCCGGTTTCGATGGCTAGCGGCGGGATGTCGAGAGCCCGTCCAAGGGCCACGGCGCGCAGGTTCACCACCTCGTGCTCAGCCTCCATGTTGAAGGTGAACAGGCGTCGGTGCTCCTCGTCGAAGGCGCTGGCCAGGCGCTCGAGGCCGCCGGCCTCGAAGCCGGAAAGCTCGACCGGCATCGGCACCTCGAAGGCCTGGCCGTGATAGCGCACGTCGATCTCGAAAACGTGAGTGATATCGGACTGGGCGACGCCATCGCGGACAAGTTCGGCTCCGGTCTGCGCGGCCATCTCGCGCAGCAGTCCGAGAACTTCGGCCTCGCTCACCTGCGAGCGGCGCTTGGACAGGGAGCGGGCGGTCTCGGCGCGCATCGTGGTGGTCGCATCGCCGAGCGCGCACAGCACCCCTGGAGAGACCGGCGAGATCATCGGCCAGGAGCCCATCAGCTTGGCCACCGCGTTGGCGTGCAGCGGCCCCGCCCCGCCAAAGCCCATCAGCGCGAAATCGCGCGGGTCATAGCCCTGCTGCACCGAAATCATCCTGAGGGCGCCGAACATGTTCTCGTTGACGATGTCGATGATGCCTCGCGCCGCCTCGTAGAGATCGACCCCGTGGGCATCGGCGATGGTCTGCACCGCCGCCTTGGCGGCCTCGCGATCGAGGCTGAAAGCGCCGCCGAGAAGATTCTCCGGCAGGTAGCCCAGGACAACGTTGGCGTCGGTGACGGTGGGCGCGGACCCGCCCTTGCCATAGGCCGCCGGCCCCGGCGCGGCCCCGGCCGATTCGGGGCCCACGCGCAAGGCTCCGGTCAGCTCGGGCACCTTGGCGATCGAGCCACCCCCCGCGCCGACGCTCTTCACGTCCAGCGACGAGGCGCGCACGGTCAGATGGCCGACGGCGGTGGTCCGGATCCGCCGCGGTTCGCCGTTCTCGATCAGGGCGACATCGGTGGAGGTGCCGCCGACGTCGAGCGTGAGGATGTTGCGCAAGCCGGCGTTGCGCGCGACCCACAGGGCTCCGGCGACTCCGCCGGCCGGTCCGGACATCAGCAGCGAGACCGGCTGATCCTCGGCCTTCTCCGACGACATCAGGCCACCGTCGGAACGCAGAAGGGCGATGCGGCCGTTCATGCCCACGCTTCGCAGGCGCTCGCGGAGATTGCGCACGTAGCGTCCGACGACCGGCCGCACGGCGGCGTTGGCCACCGTGGTCAAGGTGCGCTCGTATTCCTGCATCTCCGGCAGCACCTGGTGGGAGAGCGAGATCGGCAGGTCGGGGAAGACCTCACGGGCGATCTCCCCGACCCGCTGTTCGTGGGCGCCGTTCAAGTAGGCGTTCATCAGCGAGACGGTGAGCGCCTGGATGCCGTTGTTCTCGAGCCTGGCCAACTGGGCGCGAACGTCGGCCTCGTCCACGGGGCGGATCTCGCGTCCGCGCGCGTCCATGCGGCCCTTGACCTCGACGGTGTCCTCGAGCCTGGCCAGCGGCTCCGGCTTTGGCCAGATGATCCACGCCGCCAAGCCCCCCGGCACCAGGGAGCGAGCGATCTGCATCACCTGGCGGTAGCCTTCGGTGGTCACCAGGCCCACTCGCGCGCCCTTGCCTTCCAGAACCGCATTGGTGGCCACGGTGGTCCCGTGCAGGAAGACGCCGATATCGGTGGGCCTGACGCCGGCTTCGCCGCAGATCGCGTTGACGCCGTTCATCACCCCTTCGGAGCTGTCGGCCGGGGTCGAAGGCGTTTTGTGGCGCCAGAAGCGTCCGTTCTCCTCGTCGACCAGAAGCAGGTCTGTGAACGTGCCCCCGACATCCACACCCAGCCTGTACGCCACGCTCGACCTCTCTGGTTTGTTCCGGCTCGGCCTTAGCAGGCCAAATCGCGGCCGGTCTGACAAGACCCCGATTAAGGCCTCGCTCCCCCGCTTGTTCCGGCGGAAGCTGGCTTATACCGTGGGCCCGACGGTGGGAGAGAGGCGTCGGTGTCCAGCCCGGTGATCGCAGACAAGCTCAGCCGCAAGGAGTTCTTTATCGCTCCCGGCGTCCAGGACATGATCGCCGCGCTGATCGTCGACAAGGTCGGCTTCGATGTCGTCTACGCCAGCGGATATTGGCTGACGGCTTCGGCGCTTGGCCTGCCGGACGCCGGTCTGGCCACCTATTCCCAGATGCTCGAACGGATGACCACTCTGACGGCCACCAGCAAGGCGGCGGTCATTGGCGATGCCGACACCGGCTATGGCGGGCTGCTCAACGTTCGCCACACCGTGCGCGGCTACGAGGCCGCCGGGGTGACCGCGATCCAGATCGAAGACCAGGTGTTTCCAAAGCGGTGCGGCCACAGCCCGGGCACGCGGACGATTCCGACGGCGGACATGGTCCGCAAGATAGAGGTCGCCAAGGACGCCATCCTCGACAAGGCCTCCACCCTGATCATCGCCCGCACCGACGCCCGCGCCAGCGAGGGCCTGGAGGGATGCCTGCGGCGCGCCGAAGCCTACGCCGCCGCCGGCGCCGACGTGCTCTTCCCCGAAGCCCTGCGCGATGAGGAGGAGATGCGCGCCGTCTGCGCCGCCGCCTCGATTCCGGTGATGGCCAACATGGCCAACGGCGGCAAGACTCCCATCCTTTCCGCGGCCACGCTGGCCGAGATCGGCTTCGCGTTCGCCATCTTCCCCTCCCTGACCAGCCTGACGGCGGCCAAGGCGATGGAAAACGCCCTCGCGCGACTGAAACGCGACGGACGCGGCGACGCCGGCGAGACGCCCCTGTTCGATTTCGCCGAGTTCTGCCGGCTGGTGGGCCTCGAGGAGACCTGGGACTTCGAGCGCCAATGGTCGATGTGACCGCCTCGCCCGTCGCCGATGCGGGACCGCCGGCAGAAGCCGTGGACGATCCGGACGCCGCGCCGTGGCCGAGGCCTCTCTACGCCTGGTATGTGGTCGGGGTCCTGTTGCTCGCCTACGCCTTCGCCATCGTCGATCGGACCGCGATCGGCCTGCTCGTCGATCCGATCAAGCACAGCCTGCACATCTCGGACACCCAGATCGGCCTGCTGCAGGGCCTGGCGTTCGCCATCTGCTACACCGCCTTTGGCCTGCCCCTCGGCTATCTGGCCGACCGCGGACGGCGCAAGCGACTGCTGACCGCTGGGGTCGCCGTGTGGAGCGCCGCCACCGTCGGCTGCGGACTGGCCAGCGGGTTCGTCACCCTGTTCCTGGCCCGGATCGGCGTCGGCATCGGCGAGGCCAGCGTCACGCCGGGCTCCGGCTCGATGATCTCGGATCTCTTCCCGCCTGAACAGCGTGGCCGCGCCTATGGCGTGTGGATGCTGGGCGGCTCCGCCGGGCTGGCTCTCTCGCCGCTGTTCGCCGCCGCCGCGATCTGGGTCGCCGACCTGCTGCGGGCGGGCGGCGTTTCCTGGGCCGCCGGCCTGGCGGTATGGCAGGTCGCCTTCATCCTTGTCGGCGCGCCCGGCCTGCTGATCGCGCTGTTGATGGCCCTCACCGTGCGCGAGCCGGCGAGGCGCGGCCCGACGGTCGCCGCCGCCGGCTTTCCGCTGCGACCGATCTGGCGGGCGCTGCGCGCCAGGCCGGCGGCCTATTTCGCGCTCGGCGGCGGGGCGGTGCTCAACGTCACCTGCATCT
>DATBOH010000216.1:0-11670 GCA_036553915.1 Caulobacteraceae bacterium
TGTGGGATCGAATAGCCGGCGTTGTTGACCAGGGTCTCAACCTGAAGTCCGGCCGCATCCACTGCGCCCAGGACCTCGGCTTCGGCGCCATATCGGCCAAGATCGCAGCCGATCACCAGACTACGGGTTCCGTATTGCCGCGCCAGGGCCTCGGCGAGCGTTTCCAGCCGGTCGACTCGCCGGGCGACCAGGGCCAGGTGGCGCCCGCGGGCCGCGAACGCCCTGGCGAAAGCGTCGCCGAGGCCGGCCGACGCGCCGGTGATCAGAACAATGCGGTTCGACGCCTCATCCGCCATCATTTCCACCTAATCGACCCACAGGGGTGAGACCGGTAGCCAACTTGTGCGGCCAGCAACATGCGGTCAAATCGAGGCTAGGTGAGTCGTTTTACGCGGGAGGGCCGGTGATGGTCAGCATGGCCGTCGACCTGATGTCGGCCACGGTCCAGATTGAGCAACCATTGGCGGACGGCACCCGCACGGTGGCCACCGGTTTTCTGGTCTCGGACCCGACGCCTGACGGCCGGCCGCGCATCGTCCTTGTCACGGCCGACCATGTTTTCGAGGGCATGCCAAAAGACAAGGCGACCGTCGGCTGGCGGATCGCCGGCCCTGGCGGAGCCTGGGCCTTCGCCCCTCGGTCCTTTGCTATTCGCGCTGGGGGCCGGCCTTTGTGGACCCGCAATCCCGACCGCGACGTAGCCGCGATCGTCATCCAGGCGCCGCCGCAATTCGCCAAGGCGGCCATTCCCTTGAGCTGGCTGGGCGGCGATGGGGCGCTGGCCCGCCATCCGCTGGCTCCCGGTCAGGAAATGATGACGCTCGGCTTCCCCCAGGGTCTGGCCGCCAATCCGGCCGGATTTCCGATCCTGCGGTCGGGAAAAGTGGCCTCATACCCGCTTGCTCCGTCGGCGGCCTATCCCACCTTTCTGCTCGATTTCCAGGTGTTCCCGGGCAACTCAGGCGGTCCGGTTTGGTGCGACGAGGCGGCATCCGATGGCGAACACGAAGTCGTCGCCGGCATGCTCACTCAGGAAGTGCAGAAGAATGATCAAAATCTCGGCATCGGCATCGTCACCCAGGCGCAGTTCATCCGCGACACCCTGGCGCTGATCGACCGACCGTCGGGAGCGGCGACGATCGCGCGATCTGAAACCGTCCAGAGCTTCGTCGCCGACACGGCCTCGCGACCGCAACCCAAGCGCTGAGCAGAACGCTTCAGGCGAAGATCAGTCCGATGGTTTCAGCAACGCAGGCAGGCCGTTCCTCGCCTTCGATTTCGATCGTGCACAGGCTTTTGAGTTGCATGCCGCCGGACTTGGGTTCGACCGAAAGCAGCTTCTGACGCAGCCGCACCCGCTTGCCGACCCGCACCATGTTGGTGAACCGGACCTTGTCTGAGCCATAGTTGATGCCGCGCGTGACCCCCTTGACCGGTAACAGCCCAGCGGCCAGGTGCGGGATCAGCGACAGGGTCAGATATCCGTGGGCGATGGGCCCGCCGATCTCGCGTTTGGCTCGTTCGATATCGATGTGAATCCACTGGTGATCGCCGGTCGCGTCGGCGAATTCATTGACCCGTTCCTGGGTGATCTCAAGCCAATCGGAGACCCCGACCTCCTGCCCGACCAGTCCCGCCAAATCCTTCATCTCGACCGGAGCCATCGACGCCCTCCTAGAACAATCCGCGTTTGGACGATGCGCCAATCGGGGACGCTGCGTTCGATCCCGTTCTTGCGATGCGAAGCCGGGCGCTGGCAAGGGTTACCGGATCGATGTCAGGATTGGCGCCAGTTGCCATGGAAGCCGAACGGCACCCGCCGTGGCGTGCGCGCGGTGGCGATCGGACCGGCTTCGATGTCGCCGGCATCGAAGATCAGGAGGTCGCTGGCGTCGCTCTGGCCTCGGTAGACGACAGCCAGCACCCAGCCTTCGCCCTCAGGCGCGTCGGCCGACCTGGGCACGAAGATCGGCTCGCCGACCGAATCACCATCAGGCAGAGCGAAATGGCGCCGCCGCCCGGTGGCGTGATCCACCTCAGCAATGCTGTCGAAGCCGAAGTCACCATTGCGCCCGGTGCTGGCGGCGAACCAGCCGTGCCGGTAGGCGAGCCCGGCGCGCCGCTCGTCGAAGCGCGGGAATTCGCCGAACCGCTCATCCAGCACTTCTTTTTTGATGGCGTTGCTCGCCCCGGCGAGGTCGAGGGTCCAGCGGGTCAGACGGGCCCGCGCATTTCGGGTTCGCGATCCGTCGACATGGGGAAACAGCGGCGCCTCGGGAAATTCCATGACGTCGGCGTAGAGCGTCGAACCTTCCTCCCACGCGTTCATCGGGTGGAACATGTAGCAAGGATCGGTCTCGAACCAACGCAGGCTCGAGACCTCGGCAGCGCGGGCCATGACGCCCACGTAGGCGCCCTTTTCGGGCTCCCAGGCAAAGGCTGGGGCGCCTTGCATTGCCCGCTCCAGGCTGCCGGTGAGCGGCAGGATCGGGAACATCACGTGGCCGCTCGTGACCATGAAATCATGCACCATGCTGCAATAGGGCGCTTCGAAGTCGTCGCGGCGGACGACGGCGCCAGTCGCGTCCGTAATCCCATAGGACACGGTGGCGTTCAGGGGCGTCGATCCGGACATATAGGCGAACCACGGCATTTCGCCGGTCGCCGGATCGATCTTGGGATGGGCGGTGACATTGCCGCGATAGCCTTTGGCATATCCCACTGTGTCGAGCGTCACGGGATCCAGCTCCGTCGGCGGATGGCCTTCCTCGAGGGCCATGAGCTTGCCGGCGTGCCAGACGATATTGGTGTTGGCGACGCCCGAATCCTGGCCCAGAACCGACGGATCGGTGGTCAGCGGATTGCCGAAGACGCCGAACAGGCTGCGGCCGGCGGCGTTCTCCTGCCGCCACTTGGGGGTTCGGATATAGCGATTGCGATAGCGAACCCTGCCTTCCTCGATGAAAAAGGCATGGATCATCCCATCGCCGGCGAACCAGTGATGGTCGCCCCGCGGCTCGAATTGCGGGTTGGGACCGTTGCGGTACAGCGCCCCGGCGAGTTCCTTGGGCAGTTCGCCGACGACTGTGAGCTCGGCATCCTGTTCATCGTGGACTGGAGCATAGTTGCCGACCAGAAAGGGATTGACCGCCTGCGAACCGTCCATGACCGTCTCCATAGATTTTCGTTGTAAATTTATTGCGTAAAAATTAGCATGCCGCAAGTCCTCAGCGTCAATAAATTACGAAAGCCGGCATTTGCCAAAGAACCTCACGCCCCAAGACGTGGCCCGCTTCAGGGACCGGCTGTGCGACGTCGCCGAGCATCTTTTCGCCGACAATGGCCCCGAAGCCGTGACCATCCGCGACCTGGCCAAGGCGCTCGGTGTCAGCGCCATGACCCCCTACCGCTATTTCAAGGACCGCGACGCGATCCTCGCGGCCGTACGCGCCCGGGCATTCGACCGTCACGCGGCCGTGCTTGAGGCCGCCAGGGCCGCGCCCTCCCCCACCGCCGCTGACCGTTCCGAGGCCATAGGCGCCGCCTATGTCGGCTTCGCGCTTGAGAATCCGGAAGCCTACAAGCTGATGTTCGATGTCCGCCAGCCGAGCGCCGAAGCCTATCCCGATCTGGTCAGGGCCATGCTGCGTTCGCGCGCGACGATGACCGCGCATTTGCAGGATCTCAGCGCCGCCGGGCGGTTCACCGGCGATACGGCTCTTGTGGGCCATCTCTACTGGGCGGCGCTGCACGGTCCGATCATGCTGCAGCTCTCCGGACTGCTTGAGCCGCCGCTGGACGCCATGGCGCTGATCGCCAAGCTTTCCGAAGCCCTGGCCACGACCTATTTCACCAAGCCGGCTTGACCTTGGGCGGCGGCGTCGGCCAGCGTCGCCACCCGGAGGCCTCGACCATGGCGAATGCAATCCCCTTCACCGCCGAATGGCCCGAGCCGGCCATGAACGCAGTTCTGGACCAGGTGAGGACATATCCATGGCCCCTGGCGCCGGCGGTAGAGAACGGCTGGGCCTATGGCTGCGACGCCGGCTTTCTGAAGGATCTCGCGGCCTATTGGCTTGCCGAATTCGACTGGCGCAAGGCCCTGGCGGATCTCAATCGCTTTCCCCAGTTTACCGCTCGCGTCGAAGATTTTGACCTGCATTTCGTCCACGTGGTCGGCGAAGCCAAAGGTGAACGCCCGCTGCTGCTTTCGCACGGCTGGCCTGGAAGCCACTTTGAGTTTTGGAAAGCTATCGAGCCGCTGGCGTGGCCGACCCGGTACGGCGGCGCGGCGTCAGATGCCTTCGACCTGGTGATCCCGTCCCTGCCGGGGTTCGGCTTCTCTTCCAAGCCGGCTCGCCCGGTCGGACCGCGCGCCACGGCCAGGCTGTTCGACGTCTTGATGACAGGGGTGCTGGGCTATCGGAACTACCTGGCGCAAGGCGGGGATTGGGGCGCCCTCATCACCTCCTATCTCGGGCTTGAACATGGGGATCACGTCCGTGGCATCCACCTCAACATGCTCGGACTTCGGCCGCCCGGAGGCCCAAGGGATGAAGCCGAAACGGCGTGGTTGAGCCGTTCGGCGGCGGCCATGGACATGTTGGGCGCCTACTTTCGCCTGCAAATCTCCAAGCCGCAGTCGCTGGCGTGGCTGGGAGCCGGCAACCCGGTCGGTCAGGCGGCTTGGATCGTCGAACGGTTCTACGACTGGAGCGACCGCCGCCACCGACCCTTCGAGCAGGTTTTCAGCCGCGACCAGCTGCTGACCAACATCATGCTGTACGTAATGAACGGCGCCTTCACCACGGGGGCCTGGTACTATCGTGGCTTCCTCGACGAGGGACGGCTTGTCTTGGCTGAGGGCGAGCGCTGCGAAACGCCAACCGCCTTCGCCGATTTTCCAGGCGAAGTCCTGCTGCCGGCGCCCCCGAGGGGTTGGGCCGAGCGCGCCTATAACATCAGCCGCTGGACCGAAATGCCGCGCGGCGGCCATTTCGCCGCCATGGAGGAGCCAGAGCTGTTCGTTGCTGACCTGCGCGCCTGGGCCGGCGGGCTATGATCTCGGTCCATCCGATCACACTGGCCGAGATTGAGGCGGCGCGACAGCGCATCGCCGCCACCATTGTCCGCACCCCGCTCGTCCGCCTCGAGTTGGGCGCGGGCGGCCCGGATATCCGCCTCAAGCTCGAAAATCTCCAACCGATCAACGCCTATAAGCTCCGTGGCGCGGCCAATGCCGTGGCAATGCTTTCCGATGCGGAGCGTGCGCGCGGAGTCTGGACGATCAGCGCCGGCAACGCCGGCCAAGGCGTGGCCTACGCCGCCAGAGCAGTCGGAATCGCGTGCACGGTCGTGGCGATCGAGACCGCGCCAGCCTCCAAGCTCGCGCGGATGCGCGCGCTCGGCGCCCGCCTCGTGACCGTGCCCTACGATGTCGCCTGGCAGGCCCTGGAGACGCGTGCATTTCCTGGTGTCGACGGCGTCTTCATTCATCCCTTCGACGATCACAATTTCATTGCCGGCCACGGCAGCATGGGTCTGGAAATCCTTGAGGATGCGCCCGACGTCGCGGCCGTGATCGGGGCGATCGGTGGCGGCGGACTGGTGGCCGGCCTCGGGGCAGCGATCAAGGCTGTCGATCCGTCGGTGCGGGTCTGGGGCGCTGAACCGGAGACGGCGGCCCCAGCGGCCCGCTCATTCGCAGCCGGCTCGCCACAGCGCTTTCCCGAATGGACGCGCTCGTTTGTCGACGGGGCTGGCGGTCAAAGCGTCTTGCCCAGCATGTGGGAGCGTATGCGCCCGGTCGTCGATGGCTCGATCGTCGTCACCCTCGATCAGACCCGCGCGGCCATGCGCCTCATGGCGGAGAAGACCCGCATCATCGCCGAAGGGGCCGGGGCTCTGGCGCTGGCGGCGGCCTTGACTGGCAAGGCTGGTTCGGGACCGATTGTCGCCGTCGTCTCCGGTGGCAACATCGATCTTGAGAGCTTCTGCGAGATCGTCGGCGGAGCGCCACACTGACCGCCGCTCGGGCCCGTCATGACTTCGCCTCCGACAATGCAGCGGGGGCCATGCCCGAAGTGATGGACGCCTTGGCGCGCTGCAATGACGGTTTCGTCGCTGGCTATGGCGAAGACCCCGTCTGCGGCCGGGCCGCGGATCTCATTCGTGGCCTGCTCGACGCCGACGCCGACGTTCATTTCGTTGCGACCGGGACCGCCGCCAACGCCCTGACCCTGGCGGCGTTGGCCAACCCCCACGAATCGGTGGCCGCGCACGCGCATTCGCATATCGCCACCGATGAGACCGGCGCACCCGCGTTTTTTGGCGGCGGCCTTGGCGTTCTGCCCCTGACCGGGCCGTCGGGTCGAATCGCGCCGGCCTCGCTCAGCCAGGCTCTAGGTCGGCTTGAGGATCCGCATTGGCAGGCGCCGGCGGTCCTCAGTCTCACTAACGCCACCGAATATGGGACCGTCTATGACGAGGCCGCCTTCGCCGATCTGGCGCAAGCCGCCCGCACCGCCGGATTGAAGGTGCATCTGGATGGCGCACGGCTGGCCAATGCGGCCGCAGCGGGCTTCGACCCGAAATGCATTGCGCGCCTCGGGGTCGATGTGGTCGTCATTGGCGGCGCAAAATGCGGGGGAACGCCGACCGAGGCGATCGCGCTGATCGATCCGGCGCTGCCTCGCCGTTTCGCCGCCCGCCTGAAGCACGGGGGCCAGCTGGTCTCAAAGGCGCGGTTCCTGGCGGCGCCCTGGATCGGCCTGCTCGAGAGCGGCGCCTGGTTGCGTGGCGCGGCGCACGCCAACGCCATGGCCCATCGCCTGGCCGAAGCCATGCCGTTCGCCATCACTCATCCGGTTGAGGCCAATGCAGTGTTTGTCGCTATGGATGACGCGCCGCTGGCGCGCCTCAACGCCGCCGGCTGGTCCGCTTATCGCGTTATGGACGGCTCGGTGCGCTTGATGTGTTCTTGGGCGACGACACCGGCGGCGGTGGACGAACTCCTAGAGGCGCTAAAGGCGGCGGCCTAGAACTGCGTTGCCCCCTTCGGCTCTATTCGGCCGCGACTGGTCGCCTGGCGCGCACAATGCCTTGCAAGCGGCCGTGGATGATCGCCTCGGCTTCGGCGACGATGCGACCGATGAGCTCAGCGCAGGTCGGGATGTCGTGGATAAGGCCCTGAATCATCCCGGCGGACCAGATGCCGTGGTCCGGGTCGCCGGTCTCATAGACCACCTTGCCGCGGCTGCCGGCGACCAGCTCGCGGACATCCTCGAATTTCGCGCCGCCGCGCTCGAGTTCGACGACCTTGGTGCTGATCGCGTTGCGGGCCACCCTCGCGGTGTTGCGCATGGTCCTGAAAATCAGCTCGGTGGCGCGCTCGTCATTCTCGACCATCTGCTGTTTGACCCGCTCATGGATCGGCGATTCCACCGTGGCCATGAAGCGCGTGCCCATGTTGATGCCGTCGGCCCCAAGCGCCAGGGCGGCGACCAAGCCGCGGCCGTCGCCAAAGCCACCCGAGGCGATCATCGGAATGCTGACCTTGTCGGCCGCGGCGGGAATGAGGATCAGTCCGGGCACGTCATCTTCGCCGGGATGGCCGGCGCATTCAAAGCCATCGATGGAGATGGCGTCAGCGCCCATCCGCTCCGCTGAGAGGGCGTGCCGCACCGACGTGCATTTGTGGATCACCTTGATTCCGTGCGCGTGGAAGGCGTCGATATGTTCTTGCGGCTTATAGCCGGCCGTTTCGACGATCTTGATCCCGGCCTCGATAATGGCGGCGCGATACTCCGCGTAAGGCGGTGGCTTGATCGCCGGAAGAATGGTCAGATTCACGCCAAACGGCTTGTCGGTCTGATCCCGGCAACGGCCGATCTCACGGCTGAGCTGTTCCGGCGTCGGCTGGGTCAGAGCGGTAATAAATCCGAGCGCGCCGGCGTTGGCCACCGCCGACACCAGACCGGCGCGGCCGACCCATTGCATGCCGCCTTGAGCGATCGGGTGATCGACACCGAACAGTTCGGTGAATCGCGTTGTGATCATGTAAACCTCGCCGTCGCCAATTAAGTCGACAATGGTCTCGCCGCGCAAGCGAGCGCTTAAGGGGTGAACAGCTCGGGCCGCGCCTCCCCGCCTTCAGGCGCCTCTGGCAAATGACAGGTGAAGGTCGAGCCGGCCCCCGGCTCACTCTCCAGGCTCACCCAGCCGCCGTGAAGTTCGATCAAGGCCTTGACGAGCGGCAGGCCGAGGCCGCTGGCCGTCTGGTCCTGACCGCTGAAGCGATCGAAGATGTGCGCCTGAACGTGGAAGGGAATGCCACGTCCGCTATCGGCGATTTTCAGGCTGACTTCACCGTGGGCACGTTCGGCCGATAGGACGACGCGCCCTCCGCCCGGCGTGTGCCGCAGCGCATTCTCGATCAAATGACCGAGCGCTTCGCCAAGGCGCCGCTCATCGCCGCGCATCAGGCCGATGGGCGATTGGGTCTCGACGATAAGTTCAACCTTCTGAGCCTCGGCGATCGGTATCCACGTCGCCACGGTATCGGTCAGCAGAGAGTCGACATCGACGTCGCCCATCTCCATGGCCACCTCGCCGGCGTCGAATTGGGCCATGACCAGGACATTGTCGATTGAGCGGGCCAGTTGCGTCGCGGCGCTGCGAATGGCGGTCAGAGGCCCAGAGCGAGCGTCAGAATCCGGGCTCGCCGCACGCTCCAGCAGCTCGGCGTAGCCCAATATCGTGGTCAGCGGCGTGCGTAGTTCGTGCGATACGCTATTGACGAATTCTCGCTTCAGCCGTTCCGCGTCGCTGAGCGCCGCCTCGCGATCGGCCAGGGCGCCTTCGAGCCGGCGCGTGTCGGTGACATCGGCGAAGCTGACCAGGGTCGCCCCGTCCGGCAAGGGTCGCGACTGGTGAGCGACGATCCGGCGATCGGATGTCACCAGCTCGGACTGGCTCGGGGCGCGGGCTGCAGGATCGGGGTCGGCGATCCGACCCTTCAGATCGCGCCAGAACTGCAAATCGTGCAGGCGAGGCCGCGCCAGTTCGACCACTTCGTCAAAATCGAGGCCCGGATTCAGCTGCCCACCGGCTGACCAGAAATGCTCGAACGCTTCGTTGTGCAGGCGCAACCGGCCATCGGCGCCGAACACGGCTACGGCGTCTGAAAGCTTGTCCAAGGTCGCCTGCTGGACCTGCAGCAGATGATTGAATTGCGCCCGCAGGCGCAACTCCGGCGTGACATCTGAAAACACCATCATCAAGCCGCCGCTGGCGTGCGGCTGGCTGCTGACCTTGAGCGTGCGCTCGCTGGGCAGGCGCCAGAGACTCTCTGGCGACGGATCCAGCGCCTCGTGGCGGGCCACTTCCGCGGCTTTGAAGGCCGCGAAGTCGGCCTGATCCGGGAGCGCCCCGCGGCGGCGTAGACGGTCGAGCAGCTCTCCATGGGTAGGGCGCTCGGCCAGCCATGCTGGCTCGAGATCCCACAGTCTCGCAAAGGCGGGATTGTGGAAGATCACGCGACGATCTTGAGAAAACACCACCACGGCGTCAGCGAGCCGCTCCAGCATGGCCTCCTGGGCGCCCCGGCTACGGCCCAGGCTCGCCGCCGCCGTTTCGGCATCGGTGACGTCCTGCGACCACACGCCGACCTCTCCGCCTGGAAGCGGCTGGGTGCGGAACCGGATGGCCCGGCGGCCCTGCGCCGTCTGGATCCATCGCAGCAGAGTCACGCCTTCGCGGCGGTCGGCGGCCGCTCGCGCCGCCCGGTCGGCCTCGGCGTCAATCGAAAGGGCGCGCTCACGGGCATCGGCGAGGTTCGCCGCCCCAACCGCCGCAAGCCAGGTCCGGTTAGCCCAGACAAGGCGCCCATCGGACGAGGCAATCCAACACGGTTCAGTCTTGTCGTCTACGAACGCCGTCATGCGGCCGGCTGGATCGCTGGCGGCGGCCCTATGGCCGCTGATCAACAACAGGGCCAAAGCGCCAGCGGTTCGACCCTCGATGCGAAGTCCCGGCTCGGCCAGTTCGATAGCGTCGAAATGTTCGCCTGCGCGCCGAAGCATGGCGAGCTTGTCGGCGACCACCTCGCCGCCTGCCTCGATCAGTCGCAAGATGACGGCTTCCGGCTGCGCGTTCGGCGCTTCCAGTCGTGACGCCACCTCAGCCAGAAAATCGTCGCCTGCCAGTACGGAAACGCTGTCGCCGTCGAAAGCGAGCAAGCTGATCTCGAACGGGCCTAGGCAGGCCCCAAGGCCTATGTCGGTCCGTGCGCCGAACCGCGGCCTCGGTCTCGCAATCGAGCCAGGGATTGAGCGCAGGCGAATCATGGGCCGGCGAAGCCTATCAGAGGCGACGTCGCGCCGGCTTCACAGGCGATTGGAGACCGTGCCAAAGTCACGCGACTCGTGGGAGGGATCTATGTCCGGACATCTGTGGACCGCGCTTGTCAGTCTGATCGCCTTGCTGGCCTATTTCTACATGGGTCTGCGCGTCGGGCGCGCCCGGGGCAAGTTCAAGATCGCCGCTCCGGCGACCAGCGGCCATCCCGACTTTGAACGCACCTTCCGAATCCATGCCAACACCTTGGAGTGGATGCCGTTGTTTCTGGTTTCCCTTTGGCTGTTTTCGTTTCTGATCAGCGATATGTGGGCGGCCATCGTCGGCGCGGCTTGGATCGTCGGCCGGTTGTTGTATCTGGCTGGGTACGCGCGCGCCGCTGAAGCGCGGGAAACCGGTTTCATGATCCAGGCGCTGGCCACGGGGGTTCTCCTTTTCGGCGCACTGGGCATGACGCTCTGGGATCTCTTCGGGCGGCTCAGCGGGCGCGGATAAAGTCTTTGCCCGCCGGGGCCGGTCGTGAGAGTCTGGGGCGAGAGGGACTTACCGCGTCGGCCGCCGACGCGGCGTACAGGATGAGTTGACGATGCGCATCAAATCGGCCGCCGCCCTTGCCGCCGTGGGCCTGGCCATAGCCTTGAGCGGCTGTGAGACCGCCACCCCCTATCAGCCGCTACAGCCGGGAACCGCACAATCCGGCGGCTTTACCGATCAGCGGCTGGATCAGAATCACGTCCGCGTCTCGTTCCAGGGAAACACCCTGACTTCACGGTCGACGGTGGAGAACTACCTTCTCTATCGCGCCGCCGAGGTGACCGTGAGCTCGGGCTTCGACTGGTTTCAGGCCGTCGACAAACATACCGATCGCGACCGCCAGACCTACTATGATGACTTTGGCCCCGGCCCCTATGGCTTCTGGCACCCGTACTGGCGCGCTTGGGGCGGCTGGGGCTGGGGCGCGTGGGGTCCCTATTGGGGACCGGGCACGGTAACGACGGTGCAGAAGTTTCAGGCCAGCGCGGTTATCGAAATGCAGCATGGGCCCAAGCCGGCGGACAACCCACGGGCCATGGACGCCCGAGAAGTGCTGGCCAATCTCGGTCCGCATATCGAGCGGCCGAAGAGCTGACGCCGGGGCGCCGCGGGACGGACGCCGCGCGTCCGTCTCGTTCGCTCTAACTTATCGAGGGGCCATGCGGATGGCGCCGTCGAGACGCACATCCTCGCCGTTAAAGTAGCTGTTGGTGACCATCGACAGCGCCAGCTGGGCGTATTCGTCGGCTTTGCCCAGGCGCTTTGGGAAAGGCACCGAGG
>DATBOH010000237.1:0-6146 GCA_036553915.1 Caulobacteraceae bacterium
TTGGTCCCATCGTATCCGCCGGCGTGAGAATCTTTCTTTATCCCACAAAGGAATTGGCAAATTGGTTCTATCGAAGGAACAGCGCGACCTGCCACGCTTCCGCGACAGCCGCGACGTATGGTCCCCTTGCGTTGACCGAACATTTGCCGTTTCGAGTTCAGTCTCCATTCAGCTTTATCGGCGCAACCTACAAACTATGAATATGCGTATCGCCAAGTTTGCTATCGGCCAGGTCGTGAAACACCGCATTTTCGCGTTTCGCGGCGTGATCTACGACGTTGATCCGGTGTTCGCCAACACTGAGGAGTGGTGGCTGGCCATTCCTGAGGATAAGCGGCCTTCTAAAGATCAACCGTACTATCACCTCCTGGCTGAAAACGACCAGTCGACCTATGTCGCCTATGTCTCGGAGCAAAACCTCACCGCCGATGAAACAGGGGAACCGGTGGGGCACCCGCACACGGCGTTGATCTTCGAAAACTTCGAGCCCGGCCGCTATCAGCTCCGGCCGCGCATCACTCACTGATCGTCGGCGTCTTTCGGCAAAATTAATAGTTCTTTCGCCACCGCACGGCGATCTGCGAATCGCCGGCGCTGCCGAGCTTGCCAATAAGCGACAGCCGGCGTTTGACCCGCCATTCGATTTGGGCGCTTTCGCCCTCACGCCCGCCTCCGGTGAGCTGCACATACAGTCGGTCACCGATGTACTTGCCGCCGGAGATAGTGGTTCCGGTGACGTTCGAATCGGCGATCGCCAGGCGGTCGAGATGGGCCAGGCTGCGCAATCCCCCGATCAGATCGAAACCTCCGCCGCCCGAAAGTCCGGCGACGGCGGAGGCGAGCTGGGCGGCTTCCAGGCCCGAAAGCTGCGAAGCTGATGTTCCGAACAACACCTGCGAGAGGATTTCGTCCTGCGGCAGTGATGGGTTCGAAGACAGGAGTATGACCGGCTTGGCGGCGGTTCCGGTGATGCGGATAATGGCCGTCAAAGCCGGATCCTCCCGGGTTGCGGTCAGATCCAAACGGATAGTCTGCGGCGTCGAACCCAGGCGAACGATACCCCGGTCATCGACAAGGAATCGCTGGCCAGCGAAATTATAGTCGCCGCGAACGACGCGGGCCTCGCCAGTGAGGTCCGGCTGAACCGCCGTTCCTGTAACGTGGGCGTCGAGAGCGAATTCAAGGTTCAGACCCCGGCCTTTGAGAAATACCCGGCCCGGGGCGCGGATAGCCACGTCCAGTCCGACAGGCGCTTCGCGGGGGGTGTTGGTAGCGGCGGTGACCGGTTGGTCGTCCAACGCGTCCGGGCGGTTAATTTCGACCACATCCATCGGCGTCACGCCATTGGCGAGGGGCGGGTTGGGAGAGATGTCGGCTTGATCGACGACCAGGGCGCCCGAAATTAGAACCTTGCCGTTGGCGGCCCGGCTGACGCTCAAGGGACCCGATGCGGTGATGCGTGCGAGATTGGTGTCGACAAGCCGGAAATTGCTGAGCTGGGCGCGAAAGTTAGAGGCGCCATCGCGGATCAGGCTGGCCTGCCCCGCACCCGTCACCGTGCCGCGAAGGGGATCGGTGGCGCTGAACTGACTTACCTGGACGACGGTGTCGATGAGATTGGCGTGCAGGCTGACATTGCGAAGATCAAGGCCCGAGACCTCATCCTGAAAACGGCCCTTGTCCAACGCCAGGTGACCTGAAGCCCGCGGATCGGCCAGGGTTCCGGAAAAATTGAGCTCAGCGTTCATTTGACCGGACAGGCTGTTCGACCCGGCAAGCGCCAGGTCCCAGATCGGCTTGACTTCGCCGTTGACCATCAACCGTCCCGTGAGATGGCGCCGGCCGTCGACGGCCAGGTGGAAGGGCTGAGCCGCGGCGTCCATCGGCAGCGTCCACTCGCCCGAGGCGGCGAGACCGCTGGTGTTGCCGAGATCGAAGCGGACGTGCATCGAGCCCCCGGCGAGGGCTGCCTTGATCTCTCCGTTGACGGGCGGGGCGCCGCGCAGATCACGTCCGCCAGCCCCAGACAGGCGCGCGTCCAGGTCGCCTTGAAGCTGGGCGCCGCGACCTGCCAGATTGAGCTCGCCGGAAAATTTTCCAACGTAGTCTTCGTCAAGAAGAGCCATATCCAGATTGGCGACCGTCGCCTTCAGATGGGCCTCGGGTCCGAGGTTCGAGAAGGCCACATCGGCGCGCCCGGCGCCGGCGGCGAGGCTCGCGGCGAGGCTGTACCCGGCGTTCGTGAAAAGGGCTTCGGCTGGCGCCAGGGTGCGCAGATCGGCGTGGCGCCAATGGGCGCCCCCGGTAAAACTGGCGATTGTCTGGTCATTCTGCTGCGCCAGGGCCCCATTTCCAGCAATGCGCCAGGGGCCGGCCGCCGAAGGGCCATTGGCTGCGAGACGATAGGGCAGACGATCCACCGGACCGTCTGCGGTAATCTCGATCGCCTTGATCGCCAGCCCGTTGTCGCGAAGAACCAGTTCACGGCCCTGAAGCGACGCCGACGCCTGGGCATGGCCAGCCGCCCCGGCGATCTTCAACCGCCCATGGACTTGCCCGCGGCTGATCATCGCTCCGGGCCCGATTGTAAGCCCAAGGTCGGCGCTCGACGGCGCGCCGGCGTGCAGGGCCAGAGCCCCCCTTGCCTCGATGCCGCCGCCCTTGACCGCAAGGTCCGTGAAGTCGACCCCATCGGAAACCAGGCGAAATCCGCTCACCGCCGAGGCGGCTCCATATGCGGAGTCGGCGGTCAATGCGAAATGACCGTCGTCGCCGTCGGCGGCATGTTGAAATGTCAGAATAAGATGAGCCTTGGACAAGGGCAGGCCCGGCGCCGAAACACCGGCGAAATCGGCGATAAGATCGACACGCGGCGCGCCGATTGAACCGGTCAGGGCGCCGCCCCCATCAGCCTTGCCGACAATCTCGAGCGGACCCAGGGCGAAAGGTCCCGCCGCCACCCAGGCCAGCTTCAGCGCCAGAGCGCCATCGCCACCGATGTTCCCGACACTATCGAGATGGCCGTTTGCGCCGGCGATTTCACTGGCCGTGACGCTTAGTGTTGATTTCTCCCAAACCGCCTTGGCCTGGAGCCGTGGCATACGCCCAAGAAGGCGATCCGCCTCGGCCCAGCCGCTGGTAAAGTTCTGGCCTCGAGCATCGACAGACAGGCCCCAAGGCGCGCGTCCGGCCTGGCTCGCCGTCCATCCAAAGCTGACCGATCCGTGGGCCCCAGCATGGGCCAATTTGAGATTGGTAAAGGAACCTGTTCCCACGAAGGAAAGATCGCCGAGCAGGCCGCGCTTACCTGTCCCGGTCATGCTCAACCCGACGCCTTCGACTGTCGCCGAGCGGATCAGCAGCCGCCCATCGGCAAGGCGATTCACCTCTGCCCGCCCATGCGGTCGAGCCCCCAGCAATGCGGCAAGGAGGCCTTCTCCACTCCCGCCCACGCCGGCGGGCTCGGCGACGATCTGAAACTCGCGATCGGCGTAGGTCACATGCAACGGACCGCTCACGCGCGCCAACCGGTAGCCGCCATCCGACACCTGGTCGAGGTCAGCGACGCCGTTCGCCGTCCAACGCTGACTGGCGCCAGTGACGATGCCGGCGAATGTCGCCTGGCCCATTTTCGGGAAGCTGCTCAGCCTATTGGCGTTGGCGACCTTCAAGGTCATCGCCAGACCCTTCGGTCCGGTCGCAAACTTACCAATGTTCGCCGCGCCGCTGGCGACCAGCTGGGCATTCGCGCCGCCGCCGACGAACTGGAAATCCGCGAATCCGGCCCCGGTTGACCGGCCCCTCACCACCAGGTGCAGATGCGGCCCGATCAGGTCGATGTAGCCGCTGAGAAGGGACGAGGCGGCAAGATCGACATCGCCGCTGGCTTGGCCCCCGGCTTCAGACCATGCGCCGTTGAGGATCAGGGGCCGAGAATCCGCCAGCCGGGAGTCGACGCTCACCTTTCCAGCCTTAAGGTCGCCGGCGGCCCGAGCCGTGAGGCGAAAGGGTTGGTTGGCTGGCAAGCCAATCATGCCGGCTAGAGCGCCGCCGGCCGGCTCGGTGAGGTCCGCCGAAAGCTGAAAGGCCTTGCGTCTGGAGATGGCGAATTGAGCATCGAGGTGGTCCGAGAGCGCCTGGCGGCTGTTCGCGACGATGCCGATGTTCGCGGTTCCGTCGCGGTCCAGCGCCAAGTGACCGTGCAGATCATAGTCGCCCGGCTGGCCGGAAAACTTCGGCGCCATTTCGACCCGCGCCGTCAGGCGATCAACGTGAACCGAGACCGGAAGTTGGCCGCCGCCTGTCGAGGGCGGCGCGGTTTGTGGCCGATGATCGATTCGCACCACGTCGATGTGCGCAACATCGATTTGCGCGCGGCGGTCCAGCAGAGACAAGGGTCGCCAGCGAAACCGCAGGGATCGGGCTTCCATCCACACGCCGCCGCGATCCGAAAGCGTAACCCGGCGCACCGAAGGGGCGGACCAGACATCGCCATCGAGTCCTTCTATGTGAAGCCTGCCGAGCGCGCCAAGATCGGCGCCCTCGAGGGATTGTTCGAGCCATCGGCGGCCGACGTCCGTATTTGGGGCGAGCCCAGCCAGAAGGGTGAGCAAGACCATCAATGCAACCGGCGCGGCGATCAGCCACCGTCGTTGCAGCCGAATGGGCGCGGCGGCCATCAGAAGCTTTGCCCGATGCTGACGTAGACCTGAACAGGGGCATCGCCGCGCCGCGGATTGAGCGGCGTCGCCACATCGAGCCGTATCGGACCGAAGCCAAGGTTGTAGCGGACCCCGACTCCGGCCCCATAGCTGACGGCCTTGAAGTCGGGGATTTGAGAAAGGCTCACGGTTCCCACATCGACGAAGGCCGCCACGCCCCATTGCGCGCTCAGGTTATGGCGCAGCTCCACCGAAGCCTCAGCCAATGAAAGCCCCCCCTCCGGGGTGTTGTCGGCGAGGCGTGGACCGACCCCCTGGTAGGCATAGCCCCGAACCGAGCCGCCGCCGCCAGAATAGAACCGTCGATCGGCCGGCACGGCCGGGATGGCGCCACCGACAATCGAGCCAAGCTCGATCCGGCCGGCCAGCACCGTTTGCGCCCGTGCGCCCAGCGGAAGATAGCCGGTCACCTGGCCCAAGGCCTTGAGATAGCCGACCTGCCGAGTGCCGGTCACGAAGGTTGGCTCGAAACGCAGTTGCGCCCGCCAGCCTTGGGTCGGATCGAGCGCATCGTTCGAACGATCAAGGACGCCGGCGAGGATCGCCGTAGGGATGACCAGATTGAGCTTCTCGCCGACCGGCGTTCCCTCGGGATTGATAGCGTCTTTCTCCGATAGGGACACATAGTCGATGTAGGCGCCAACGCTGACATAGGTGGTCTTTGACCAATGGCGTTCCACCGAAGCACGCAAGCCGACACCGGTGTCATCATAGGCCGGCGTGCGTTCGTTCAGCCCGACCAGACCCGTCTTGAGGATCTGATCAGGGCGTCGCCAATCGGGCAGATCCAGTTCCAGATCGAGAACCTGTTGGATATCGTAGAGGCGCGCGGTGACGGTCGCGGTGTCGGCCACGCCGAGCAGATTATAGTGGATCCATTTGGCGTCGACGCCCGAGCCCTCGATCGTCGAATAGGCGCCCAGACTTGAGCCTCCCATCGCCGCCGAAGCGTAGAAACCCGCCCCCGCTGTAGTCGAGAACGCGGCGCCAAGTTCAATCGTCCTGGGCGGACGATCGACCAGCTTGACGATCACCGGATGGACGCCGTTCTCGCCCGCGCCAAGGCTGGCGCTGGCTGAATCGTAAACCCCGGTGTCGGTCAGACGGCGCTCGAATTTGGCCAACTTTCCCGGGCTATAGATGTCGCCGCGTCGCCATGGCGCGAGTTTGCGGACAAAGCCGGAGCGGGTCCGCTCGCCCCCTTCCACGGTGACATTGCCGAGTCGGGCGACGGCGCCGGCGCGAATCCGAATGTCCGGCCGAACCGACTTGTCAGCGTGATCGACGATTACTTCTCTGGGTTCCGCCGCCGCGTCTGCATATCCAAGGCTGTCGAGGAGAGCTACGACCTTGGCTTCCCCAATGACAATGTCGGCGGCCCTGCCCGGCATCCCGGCTTGCAGGCCCAAGGCTTGGGCGGCGGCG
>DATBOH010000287.1:0-4759 GCA_036553915.1 Caulobacteraceae bacterium
GTTTCCGCGCCGACCTGGCCGGGCCGAGGTCTGGACGCCAGGGTGGCTTTAACGACCGCGACGTCCATGCCAGAGCCGGACGAAAGCAGCCGCGAGAGCCTTGAGCGCCTCGACAAAGAGTTGCAATCGTTCGAGGCCGCCCGCACCACCAAGCCGCTCAATCTGGGCCTGGATGGGGCCTCGGGCGACGGTTTCCGCATGCTCGGCCAAATTCTCGGCGGAGTGCTCGGAGGCTTGGGATTGGGATGGCTTGTCGACAGGTTGGCCGGAACAGGGCCCTTCGGGGTGCTGATCGGCCTGCTGGTCGGCGTCTGCGTATCGATCTACGCGGCCGTGCGCACGGCGGCGGCGATGAGCGCCAAGGCCGAAAAGACTTCACCACCGTCGGCCACCACGGCCGACGACGACGACTGAGGGATCAGGGCTAAAACGATGGCCGCCATTGAGCCGATGGGACAGTTCCTGGTGCGCAAGGTCGTGCCCATCGAACCGATCTCGATTCCCGGCCTCGGGGTCATTGACCTTTCGATCACCAACACCGTGCTGTTCATGCTGATCTCAGCCAGTCTGATCAGCGTCTTCTTTCTGACCGCCGCCCGCCGCCAGGTGGTGCCTGGACGCCTGCAGGCGATGGCGGAGATGCTCTACGGCCTTGTCGACGGCATCATGACCGGCGGCATCATCGGCGATCGGGGACGCCCCTTCCTGCCGTTCATCCTGACGCTGTTTCTGTTCATTGCGACGTTGAATCTGATCGGACTGGCGCCGGGCGGCTTCACCGTCACCGCCCAGCTCGCGGTGACCACCGCCCTGGCGGTGATGACCTTCCTTATCGTGATCGTCGTCGGCTTCTGGCGCAACGGCATCGGCTTCTTCAAGCTCTTCTGGCCATCCGGGGTCCATCCGCTGATGGCTGCCTTCATGGCCTTCTTCGAGGTCATTTCATTCATGGTGCGGCCGCTGACCCTGGCCATGCGATTGTTCGGCAACCTGCTGGGCGGCCACGTCGTGACCTATATGTTCGCGAGCTTTGTCATCGGCCTTGGCGTCTGGGGACTTGCTGGCTCCGGCCTGGTCAAGCTCGGGCTTCTCGGCTCGGCGGTCTCGTTCGCGATGATTGTCGCCCTCACCTTGCTCGACTTCGTCGTCGCCTTTCTGCAGGCGTTCGTCTTCGCGGCGCTCGCTTGTGTCTATCTCAACGAGGTCGTGAACCTCGACCACGGCCACTAGATCCCAAACAAAAAGGAACTTTCTCCCATGGACGTCACTGCAGCCAAATACATCGGCGCCGGACTGGCGATGACCGGCCTCATCGGCGCCGGGGCCGGCCTCGGCATTCTGTTCGGCGGCTATCTGCAAGGCGCGATGCGCAATCCCGCCGCCGCCGCCAGCGAGCGGGTGTGGCTGTTCCTCGGCATGGCCCTGGCCGAGTCGATGGGCATCTTCGGTCTGGTGATGGGCTTCATCATCCTTTTCGTGAAGGTTTGATGACCGCACCCGCCTCTTCCGCCGTCGAGCATTCGAGCGGCCTGCCCCAGTTCGACCTTGGCCAGTGGCCGGGCGAAATCGTCTGGGCGCTGGCCATATTCGCGATCCTGTATGTGCTGTTCCGTTATGTCTTCGTGCCCAGGATTGGCGGCGCCATTGACGCCCGCGAAGACAAGATCAGCGGCGACATCGGCGACGCCCGCCGGCTACGAGACGAGGCGCAGGCTCAATCGGAGGCCGCCGCCGCCGAACTGGACGAGGCGCGCGGTCGCGCCCACCGACTGGCCGCCGAGGCGCGCGCCGCCGCCAAGGCCGACGCCGTCAGCCGCCAGGCCAAGGAAGACGAGAAACTGGCGATGCTTCTCGCGGCCGCCGAAAGCCGCATCGGCGAGGCGCGCGCCGAGGCCATGAGCCATGTCGGCGGCATCGCCTCGGAAGCCGCGCAGGCGATGGTGGCGCGGCTGACCGGCCAGCCGGCCTCGGCCGCCGAAATGCACGCAGCCCTCGGGAGCGCGCCAAGCCATGGATGAGCTGATTGGCGTCTTCACCGATCCGCAGAACGCTCACTTCTGGATCTTCATCGCCCTGGTGGTGTTGGTCGTCGTGTTGCTGCGCGCCAAGATTCCGGCCATGGCCGCCAAGGCGCTCGACGACGCCGGGGCCCGCATCCAGGCCCAGCTCGACGAGGCTCAGCGCCTGCGCGCAGAGGCCGAAACCCTGCTTGAGCAGATCCACCATCGCCGCGATGACAGCGAGAAGGCGGCGGCGAAACTGATGCAGACGGCCGAGGAAGACGCGGCCAGATACCGCGAGGAAGCGGCGACCAAGCTGGCCGAGGACATCGCCCGCCGTGCGACCTTGGCCGAGCGCAAGATCGCCATCGCCGAGGCCCAGGCGGCCAGTGACGTCCGCGCCGCCGCGGTCGAGACGGCCGCCACTATCGCCGAAGCGGTGCTGACAGCGCGGATGGCTGGAGCCAAGGGCGATCCCAGCATCGACGCCAGCCTGCCGGGTCTGGCGCGCCTGCGCATCGGCGCCAACTAAGCGCGCCTCCATCGAGGCCTGATTTCCGCATAGGCCGCCGCCGGCCAGCGCCGATGCAACCACCACCACTCGCCGGGCCGTTTGCGCACCTGCGCCTCAATGAAGACATTCACCGCTGCCACGCCGGCCTCAATGTCGGCCTGGCGACGGCCCGTGTCGATGATGGCCAGCGGCGCGTGAATGGTGCAGCGGAATCGCGCCCCTTTCAGACGTTCGATGGACATGGGCAGGATCGGCGCCTTGAACCTCAAGGCCAGCCGCACCGCCGCGGGATTGGTCATCACCGGCCGGCCGAAGAACGGCGCGGCGATTCCCGTGTCGTAACGCTGATCATTGAGGATGGCGATCGAGCGACCCTGGCCCAGGGCGGCGATCAGTTCGCGCCCACCTTCGCCACCCTTGGGCGCGAACAGAGTCACTCCATAGCGACGACGGCTGTCGATGATGCGCCGGTCGATGAACGGGTTGTTAGCGGGCCTGTAGGTCACATTGCAACGCACGCCGGCGGCGACGATGACCGCGGCCATGACCTCGAACTGCGAAAAATGCCCGGAAATGAGGACTGCCGGGCGGCCCGAGGCGGCGACCTCCTGCAAGCGCTCCAAGCCCTCGATCTCGACCCGGCCGCCAGCCGGTGTCAGCCGGTGGGTGAGCGGAAACTCGAAAGCGTAGCGCCCGAAATTCTCCCATTGATCGCCGAGCACGCGCCGCCGCTCGCGCACGGGCAGATCCGGCAGCGCCAAGCGAAGACTATCGGCTGCGGTGCGATGGGCGCCGGTCAGCGGACCAAGGAGACGGAACAACACCCCGCCGGCGGCGGAGACCCAGTCCGTCGGCCACAGCCGCAACCAGAACGCCAGGGCGTCATAGGCTATGGCCTCGACCCGCCAGGCCAGGACTTTCGCGAGCGGCGCCTTGGGATCGGCCATGCCGCCCTTTGGCTCAGGCCGGCGATCGGCGCAACGGCGGCGGTTTGCGACGCTCTCAGCCGGCGGCTACAGACACGGTCATGACGCGGACCGCGCTCGACGACCTCGAGGCCTTTGTGCTCGAACTCAATGGCGTCTCGGCCGAGGCGATCCTGCCGTTGTTTCGCGCCGAAAATGACTTGCAGGACAAGGGAACGCCGGGCGCCTACGACCCGGTGACGGCCGCTGACCGCAGGGCCGAGGCGGCCATCCGCCATCTGATCGAGAGCCGCTTTCCCGAGCATGGCGTTATCGGCGAGGAATATGGCGAAGATCGCTCGGACGCCGAGTTTGTCTGGGTGCTCGATCCGATCGACGGCACGCGCGCCTTCATCGCCGGCTTGCCCGTCTGGTCCACGCTAATCGGCCTGCGGCATCGGGGAACGCCGGTCTTGGGTTCAATTGGCCAGCCCTTTCTTGGCGAAATCTACATCGGATCGGCCGCCGGCCGTGCGCGGCTCGTCACTCGGGCCGGCGAGCGGCCCCTGGTCACACGCAAGGGCGTGGAGCTCGAGGCGGCGCTGATCGCCACCACAGACCCGGAGGCGTGCTTCAATTCGCGCCAGGCGCGCGCCTGGACGGCGCTGCGCCGTTCGACCAGGCTGGCAAGGCTTGGCTGCGACGCCTACGCCTACGCCATGGTGGCGGCTGGGACGCTCGATGTCGTCGTCGAAGCCGGGCTCAAATGCTGGGACATTGAAGCCGCCGTTCCGGTCATCGAGGCGGCTGGCGGACGCATCGGCGACTGGTCCGGCCGCCCGTTGGGGCGCACTGGCGGCGACATGGTCCTGGCCGGCGACGCCGCCCTTCATGCCGCCGTCTGCGCCGTCCTGCAGAGTCCATCAGGAACCTGACGAGCCCCAGGCGCGTTGCTGGCGCGACGTTTTTGGAGGTCTGTTATATGGACGACAATCGCCTCGAAGGGGCCGCCCGCGAAGCCATGGGCCGCGCCCAGGCCGCCGTTGGCGACCTTGCCGACGACCCGCAATCGCAGCTTCGCGGCCGCTTTAACCAGGCCTTCGGGCGGGCCCAGAATCTCTATGGGCAGGCGAGCGATCACGCCCGCACGGCCAATGACTGGGTGAGCGACAATCCCTGGCCGGCGGCCGGCATCGCTGCCGCCGTCGGGCTCGTGGTCGGATTGATTCTCGCCAGCTAGGACTCCGGGGCTTCCACGACGCGGGCGTTGCGCGCAACGGCGGCGACCGAGGCGGCCAGCCGTCTCTGCCGCAGCCGCGGCCGAAACGAATCCGCCGGTC
>DATBOH010000291.1:0-5741 GCA_036553915.1 Caulobacteraceae bacterium
CCGAGGGCTTCGTGTTTTCGCTCAAGGCGTCTCGGTTCTGCACCAACCGGCGCGTGCTGGCTGACGCAGGCGAATCCATCGATCGGTTCTTTGGCCAGGGAATCGCCGAACTGGGTGATCGCCTGGGTCCGATTTCGTGGCAGTTCGCCAACACCAAGAAATTCGACCGTGACGATTTCGCCGCCTTTCTTGATCTTCTACCGGCGTCATTGGCGGGACGAACGCTGAGGCACAGCGTGGAAGTGAGACACGATAGCTTTCGGGAAGCGGCCTTCGTCGATTTGTGCCGCGAGCGTGGCGTGGCCATCTGTGTCGCCGATCATCAGGTCTATCCACTGATCGCCGATATCACCGCCGATTTTATCTATGTGCGCCTGATGCGGGGACGGGAAGACACGCCGACCTGCTACGAGCTCGGCGCGCTCGACGCCTGGGAGGGACGCCTGCGCAGCTGGACCGATGGTGGAGCGCCGGTCGATTTGCCTCTCGTGGCCCCGGCGCCAACGCCTGAACGCCGCGATCGCGACGTCTTCGCCTTCTTCATCAGCGGCGGCAAGCCGCGCGCCCCCGCTGGGGCGATGGCCTTGATCGAGCGACTGTGCGCTTGACGACCCTGGCGGAAACACCGCCGATGCTCGGGGTCCAACCAGGAGACGCGCCATGACCCCAGACGACCTGATGTTCCGGCCCGGCCTGATGAGCGGCGAACGCATCCTGATCACCGGCGGCGGCACCGGGCTTGGCAAGGTGATGGCCGAGGCCCTGCTGATGCTCGGCGCCCACGTCTATATCTGCGGCCGCCGCGGCGGGGTTCTGAAAGCCACGGCCGATGAACTCACCACCGCCCACGGGGGCGTGGTGACGCCGATCGCCTGCGACATTCGCGTGCCCGAGGCGATCGGTGAAATGCTCGATGAGGTCTGGGCCGACGGCGCGCTCACCGGTCTCGTCAACAACGCCGCCGGCAATTTCATCAGCCGCACCGAGGACCTGTCGCCGCGCGCCTTCGACGCCATCGCCAACATTGTTTTCCGCGGCTCGTTCTTCGTCACCCTGGATTGCGGCAAACGCTGGATCGCCGAAAACAAGCACGCTTCGGTGCTATCGATCCTGACCACCTGGGTGTGGAGCGGCGGCCCGTTCACCGTGCCCTCGGCGATGTCCAAGGCTGGGCTGAATGTGATGACTCAATCCCTGGCCGTGGAATGGGGACCCAAGGGCATCCGCTGCAACGCCATCGCCCCCGGACCCTTCCCAACCGAAGGGGCCTGGGCGCGGCTCAGCCCCGGACAAAGCGCCGACGGATCCCGCTCCATGGCGACTAATCCGATGGGCCGGGTCGGCGAAATGCGCGAACTGGCCAATCTCGCCGTCTATCTGCTGCATCCGCTGTCGGCTTATGTGAACGGCCAGACCATCGCCATCGACGGCGGAGCCTGGAACGCGGGCGGTGGCGGTTTTAACGCCATGCTGCGCGACTGGAGCGACGCACAGTGGGTGCAGGCGCGGGCCATGATCCAGGGCGCCAACGCCCAGGATCGCGCCAAGCGGACGGTGTGAGGGCGGGTTCTAATGCCGGTTATGATGCTCTAGGTTCGCGGCGATGAGCGAAGTCGCCTATCTGCATCCCGGCAAACGCGAGCTGACCAAGGCGGCCAACCGCCAGACCATCCTTCTGGCGGCGCGCGAGGTCTTTGGAGAGTTGGGCTTCGACGCCGCAACGGTGCGCGACATCATCCGTAAGACCAACCTCTCGGTCGGGGCCTTCTACAACTATTACCGGTCCAAGGAGGAGGTGTTCCAGGCTCTCGCCGACGACGGCGCGCGCCGCTTCCGACCCATCCTGCACGCCCAGGCCGATAAGGCGACCGACTTCGAATCCTATCTGCGCGCCGCGGTGCGCGCCTATTTCGACTTCATCGCCGCCGAGCGCGACGAATGGTCGGGCGTCGCGGCCGATCTGCCGCATGCCCGCAACACCCCGGAGATGCAGGCGGTGTTCGCCGAGGTCCGCCAGGTGTTGTCCGATGTGATGGAACGCGGCCTCGCGCCCAAGGTCGACCTCGACTATCTGGCCGCGAGCTGCATCGCCGTGGCCCGCGAGATCGGCGATTTGATGGTGCTGCGCGAAGACATGGACGTCGACGGCGCCGGCGAATTCGTGGTCCGGTTGATCCTCGGCGGGGTCGACGCCCTGCCCAGGGCCAAGGCCTGATGGCCGACCTGGGGCCCCGGCGGCTGCAGCTTCGCCTGCTGCTCTCGCTGCCGACTCCGGTCCTGCGCGCCCTGGCCGGCGGCGGGGTGGTCTATAAAGGCGGCCGGACCCTGGATCCCCGCCTGCAATTCCTGGCCAGCCAGAGCCAGGGCGCGCCGCCGATCTCAAGCCTGACGCCGGATCAGGCCCGCGCCGTTTCGGCCGGCATGGTCGCCTTGCTGGCCGGGCGTGCGGAAAAGGGCGTGGCGATCACGGCGCTCACGGTCCCCGGGGCCGAAGAGCCGCTGCCGGCGCGCGCCTATCGCTCGGCCGACCAGGACCCGTCGGCGCCATTGCTGGTCTTTGCTCACTATGGCGGCGGGGTGATCGGCGACCTCGACACCTGCGAGGCCTTCTGTTCGATCCTGGCCGCCACCGTCCGCTGCCCAGTGCTCTCGGTCGCGTATCGCCTGGCCCCGGAATACCGCTTCCCAGACGGTCTCGACGACATGCTGGCGGCCTGGCGCTGGGGCCGCGAACACAGCGCCGAATTCGGCGCCCCGGCCGAACATGCGGCGATCGGCGGCGATTCCATGGGCGGCAATTTCGCCGCCGTCATCTGCCAGGAGATGAAGCGCACCGGCGAGCCTCAGCCGGTGCTGCAGCTTCTCATCTATCCAGCCCTGGACGTGGCCGGCGACGGCCCCGCGATGCAGACCTATGCCGACGCCTGGCCGCTCAGCCGCGAAACCATGCAATGGTTCATGGGCCACTATATGGGTCCGGAGGATGCGCCCAGCGATCCACGCCTGTCGCCCGGTCGTGCCGGAGAGGTCGGCGGTCTGGCCCCGGCGCTGATCGTCGGGGCGGGATTCGACCCGCTGCTCGACCAGGGCGAAGCCTATGCTCGCCGCCTGGAACAAGCCCACGTCAGCGTCCGCTATCGCCGCTACGACGCCCTGGCGCATGCCTTCACAGCCATGACCGGCGCCTGCCCAGCCGCCGACGCCGCCTGCCGCGAGATCGGGGCCCAGATGCGCGACATGATCGCCGCCTCGGCGGGCTGATGCGGGCCTTGCTGGTCGAGCGCCTGGCGGCGGACTACGCCGGCTGCGCCGTCCGCGAGCTCGCGACCCCTGAGCCGGGGCCAGGTGAGGTGCGGGTCAGAGTCCGCGCCGCCGCGGTCAATTTCCCCGATTTGCTGATGACCCGTGGGGAATATCAGCACAAGCCCGACCTGCCGTTCGTGCCGGGACTGGAATGGGCCGGGGAGATCGAGTCGGTCGGCGCGGGGGTCGAAGCGGCGCGCCTCGGCGAGGCGGTGGTCGGGTCCGGTGGGGCTTTCGCCGAGCAGGTCATCGCCCGGGCCGACGGCCTGCGCCGCAAACCCGAGCGACTTGGCTTCGCCGACGCGGCCGCCTATGGAACCGCCTATCTCACCGCCTGGGTCTCTCTGGTGCGGCGGGCCGAGGCGCAGGCCGGCGAGTGGCTGCTCGTGCATGGCGCGGCCGGCGGTGTTGGCCTGGCTTGCGTCGATCTTGGCAGGGTTCTGGGTCTGAAAGTCATCGCCGCATCGGCCTCGCCCGCCAAGCTGGAGATCGTCAGGGCCGACTATGCGCCAGTCGCCGTGCTGGATATCCGCGGCGGCTTCCGCGACAAGGTCAAGGCCCTGACGGGCGGGGCCGGCGCCGACATCGTCTACGATCCGGTCGGCGGCGAGGTTTTCGACGAGAGCGCGCGTTGCATCGCCTTCGACGGCCGCCTGCTGGTGGTTGGCTTCGCCTCCGGGCGCATCCCGCAGATTTCGGTGAACCGGCCGCTGATCAAGGGCTTTTCGGTCGTCGGCGTCAGGGCTGGCGAATACGGCCGCCGCTATCCTGAGCGCGGCCGCGAGGATCGCGACGCCATCTGGCGGCTGGCCGACGAAGGGCGCACCAGGCCCCGGGTGCATGCCGAACTACCGCTGGAGCGCTGGCGCGAGGCCTTCGATCTCTTGGCCAACCGCGAGGTGGTCGGCAAGGCCGTCATCCGGCCGGATCTCTGACGCCTCGCCACCGATACAGCACGTCCGGTTCGCGTTCTTCATTTCGGGCCCCATCGGTCGTCTCGATGGCGACGAAGCCGCGCTTCTCATAGAAAGCCCGCGCCCCGGCGTTGCGCTGAAAGGTCCACAGCCGCACCTCAGATTGGCGCTCCACGGCCAGTCCCAGCAGATGCGACCCGATGCCCCGGCCTTGGCTGGCTGGGGCCACATAGAGATGGTCGATCCAGCCGTCGCGAAAAGCGACGAAACCTTGCAGCCCGTCCGCGAAGCCGCCCCACACCTGGCACTGATCGAAAACGACATCGGTGAAAAAGGCCGCGTCCTCCTCCGGCGTGTGCCGGCCTGAGAGCCAGGGCAGGCGCGCGTCGAAGGCGGCCCGGTGCACCCGGGCGGCCTGCGCCATATCGGCGCGTTCGAGCCGGCGGAGCTCCAGGCCTGACGCCGAAAGGTTCAGTCCATCAACCTTTGCGCCAGATAGGTCATGGTCAGGGCGGTGGTGTGGGCCGCCTGCTTGAGATCGGCGCCGGCGGCATGGCCGCCCTCGGTGTTCTCCCAATAGTAGAACGGCACGCCCATCGCCTCCAGGCGGGCGGCGAACTTGCGGGCGTGCTGGGGTCCGACGCGATCGTCCTTGGTGGTCGTGAAAATGAACGGAGTCGGATAGGCGATGCCCGGCTTCAGGTTCTGGTACGGCGAGCTCTTGAGCCAGAACGCCATGACCGCCGGATCGCTGTTCACATCGCCGTATTCGCCCTCCCAGGAGGCTCCGGCGGCGATCTTGGAGATGCGGATCATGTCGAGCAGAGGCACCTGGATGACCACGGCGCGGTAGAGCTCCGGATGCTGGGTGAATTCGACGCCCATGAGCAGGCCGCCATTCGAGCCGCCCTCGATGCCCAGGCGCCTGGGACTGGTGATGCGACGGGCGATCAGGTCCTTGGCCACGGCGGCGAAGTCGTCATAGATGATCTGACGCTTCACCCCGATGCCGGCCTCATGCCAGGCCGGGCCGAACTCCCCGCCACCGCGGATATTGGCCAGGACATAGGCCCCGCCGCGCTCCAGCCACAGCTTGCCGACGGCGGCCGAATAGTAGGGCGTGTTGCTGACCTGGAAGCCGCCGTAGGCGGTCATCAAAGTCGGGGTCTGGCCGTCGTAGCGCAGGTCGCGGCGGTGGACGAGAAAATAGGGAATCCGCGTTCCATCGCTGGAGATGGCTTCGCGCTGCTCGACCACGTCGGTGGCGGCGTCGAACTTGGCCGGCAGCGACTTGGCGAGCGACAGATCGCCCGAGTCCAGGTCGGCCTGCCACAAGCCGTTCGGGTCGAGAAAGCCGCTGGCGCTGATGAAGGCGCGATCGGAATGGCGATCGGCGTCGGCGATGCCCACGGTCAGGTTATCGGCGAGGGGGAGGGGCCGCGAGGTCCAGCCGTTGGCTGTCGGGGTGAGAGCCAGGGCTCGACCGCGCACATTGTCGAGGGTGGTGACGATCAGCCGGTCGCG
>DATBOH010000001.1:0-2328 GCA_036553915.1 Caulobacteraceae bacterium
AAGAGATCCAGTCTGGGGCTGAACGCGCCGCCCAAGGAGAGAGCGGCGCTGGCGGCAGCGGCCGACGCCAGCAGGAACGCGACCGCGCGCAGAGTTTCCATGGCCGTTTGCATAGCCGTCACGGCCTCGGTTCGCCATGCCGCTGACTTGACGGCGCCAACTGGGTTCCCTAGCCGCCGCGAGCATGTTGCTGGCTGACTTCGATTTTGAGCTTCCGGAAGACCGAATCGCCTTGCGTCCGGCGACGCCGCGCGACGCCGCGCGGCTGCTGGTCGTCAGCCGCCAGGGTGATCTCGACGATTGCATGGTCGCGGACCTGCCAAGCCTGGTGCGGCCAGGCGACGCTCTGGTGTTCAACGACACCAAGGTGATCGCAGCTCGCCTGTTCGGCTACCGCGAGCGCGCAGGACTAAGGGTCTCGCTTGAAGCGACGCTTCTGGAGCGCAAAAGTCCTTCGGCCTGGAAGGTGCTTGCCCGGCCTGGCCGGCGGTTGAAAGTTGGCGATCGCTTGGTCTTTGGCGAATCGTCGGATCGCGCCTGCCTCTTGGGCCGCCTTGAAGCCACCGTGGCTGGCCGCGACGACGACGGCCAAATACTGGAATTTGACCTTTCAGGACCCATCCTCGACGAGGCTATCGCCGAACGCGGCGCCATGCCTTTGCCCCCCTACATCGCCCGCCATCGCTCGGAGGACGAACGCGATCGGCGCGACTATCAGACGATCTACGCCGAGGAGGCCGGTTCGGTGGCCGCGCCGACGGCCGGACTGCATTTCACCGGCGATCTGATGGACCGGCTCCGGGCCGCGGGCGTCTCGACCCACTTCGTCACCCTCCATGTCGGCGGCGGCACCTTCCTCCCGGTCAAGACCGAGACGCTGGCCGATCACGTCATGCATCCTGAAACCGGCCATGTGACCTTGGCCACCGCCGACGCCTTGAACGGAGTCCGAGCGCGAGGCGGCCGGATCATCGCCGTAGGCACCACCTCTTTGCGGCTCCTCGAGAGCGCCCTGAATACGGAGCACCAGTTTGGCGCCTTCGCCGGTCCGACCCGGCTATTCATCACGCCAGGCTACGAGATAACCGCCGTTGATGGCCTTGTGACCAATTTCCATCTGCCGAAGTCGACCCTGTTCGTTCTCGTCTGCGCCTTCAGCGGTCGAGAGGTGATGGGACGCGCCTATGCCCACGCCATTGAGGCCGGCTACCGATTCCACTCCTATGGCGATGCCTCTCTCCTGTGGCGGCCCTGATGGCCGCCTTTCCCTTTTCCGTGGACGCCCAAGAGGGCGCGGCGCGTTGCGGCCGCCTGGCGACGCCGCGCGGTGAGATCCAGACGCCCGCCTTCATGCCCGTGGGGACGGCGGGGACGGTCAAGGCCCTGACAGTCCAGCAGGTGCGCGACGCCGGGAGCGAGATACTGCTTGGCAACACCTATCACCTGATGCTGCGGCCGGGCGCCGAACGCGTGCATCGTCTTGGCGGTCTGCACCGGTTCATGGGTTGGGAAGGACCCATTCTCACTGACTCGGGCGGCTTCCAGGTAATGTCCTTGGCCGGCATTTCGAAGGTCGGGGAGGAGGGCGTCGCCTTCCACAGTCACATTGACGGCTCGTCTTGGTTTTTGTCGCCAGAGCGGGCGGTCGAGATCCAGGCCGATCTGCTGGGCGCCGACATTGTCATGCAGCTCGACGAATGCGTCGCCTGGCCCGCCGAGGAGGCGAGGGCGGCGGCGGCCATGCGGCTCTCGGCGCGCTGGGGCGGTCGCTGCAAGGCCGCGTTCGGCGACCGGGACCGTCAGGCGCTGTTCGGCATTCAGCAAGGCTCCACCTTTGAGTCGCTTCGCCGGGAATCCAGCGACCGGCTGCTGGAGACCGGTTTCGACGGCTACGCCATCGGCGGCCTGGCTGTCGGCGAGGGCCATGCGGCGATGAGCGAGGTTCTCGACTATGCCGTCGGCTTTCTGCCGGTCGAGCGGCCGCGCTATCTCATGGGGGTGGGCAAGCCGGTCGATCTCATCGAAGCGGTGGCCCGCGGTGTCGATCTGTTCGATTGCGTTCTGCCGACAAGGTCCGGTCGTCACGGGCAGGCTTGGACCTGGGACGGCGTCATCAATCTGCGCAACGCCCGTTTCGCCGATGATGACTCTCCGCTCGCCCCGGGGAGCGACTGCCCGGCCAGCCGCGACTATTCAAAGGCCTATCTGCGCCACTTGGTGAAGTCGGAGGAGATTCTCGGCCAGGTCCTGCTGTCTTGGCACAATCTGGCGTTTTTTCAGGCCTTTATGCGAGCCGCGCGCGAGGCCATTCGATCGCATCGATTTGCT
>DATBOH010000263.1:0-3865 GCA_036553915.1 Caulobacteraceae bacterium
GTCGATCTGGTCCGCTACGGCCTCTACATCACGCCACGCGAGATCTATGATCCGGCGGCGACCAGGGCGGCGCTGCTGTCGGCCCTGCCCACCTTGTCGCTGGCGCATCTCGAAACGGCGCTCACCGGACCGCACAGGGTCTACTACCTGGCCGGCGGCATCGATCCGGCCGTCAAGGACCGCATCCACGACATGGCCCTGGCCGGGGTGACCTTCGCCGAGGAACCGGCGCGCGAATACCCGCTCGGGGCCGTCGGAAACCATATCATCGGCTTTGCCGACAAGGGCGGCCGCGGCCTGGCCGGCATCGAAAAGGCGCTCGACTCCGAGATCCGCGACGATCCAGCCCGCGGCCCGGTCCAGCTCTCCCTCGATCTTCGCGTCCAAGGGGCCTTGCAAGACGAACTCGACGCCGCCGCGCAGCATTTCGGGGTCATCGACGCGGTCGGAATGGTGGTCAATGTGCATACCGGCGAAGTGCTCGGCATGGCCAGCTGGCCCGACGATTTCAATCCCAATGACCCCGGCAAGGGTAATCCGGCCGCGCTCATCAACCACGCGGCGGCGACCGACTATGAGCCAGGTTCCGTCTTCAAGGTCTTCACCCTGGCCATGGGCCTCGACGCCGGCACGACCTCGGTCGACGCCCGCTACGATGTGCACACACCGCTCATGCTGCCAGGCCAGATCATCCACGACTACGACAAGGGCGACACCGTGCTGCCGCTGTGGGAGGTGTTCACCCACTCGTCCAACATCGGCGCGGCGCGCATGGCCTTGCAGGCCGGGGCGGCCAATATGGAGAAGTATTGGCATGCCTTCGGGCTGTACAAGAAGGCCCCCAGTGAGCTGGTCGAGTCGGCCCGCCCGCTCGTGCCGGCGCGGATGAGCGAAAACGCTGTCGCCACCATGGCGTTCGGCCATTCGATCTCGGTGACGCCGCTGATGATCGCCACGGGGATGAGTTCGATCCTCAATGGCGGTGTCTATCGGCCGCTGACTTTCCGCAAACTGCAGCCTGGCCAGGCGCCGGCCCCGGGCCGCCGGGTCATCAAACCGTCGACCTCGCGCACCATGCTCAATCTCATGCGCTTGAATGCAACCATCGGCACGGGCCGCAAAGCCGACGTCCCGGGCTACCGGGTTGGCGGCAAGACCGGCACGGCCACCAAGCTGGTCAATGGCCACTACAGCAATGGCAAGCTCAACCTGGCCTCGTTCGCCGCCATCTTCCCCGCCGACGGCCCGCTGGACGAAGACCGCTACTACGTCCTGATCATGATGGACGAGCCGCATGCGACGCCGGAAACCGGCGGCTTCACGACCGGTGGCGAGGTGGCCGCACCGATCGCCGGCAAGGTCATCGGCCGCATCGCACCGCTTTTGGGAGTGCGGCGGATCGCGCCGACCGTGACGCCCGATCCCAAGGGGCCGGTCGACGCCGCCGCCCTGACCGGGCGCGATTGATGGCCAAGCTCTCGACCCTCGTGCGCCGGGATCTGACCACCGATCCTGAGATCACTGGGGTCACCGCCGATTCACGGCGCGTGCGCCCCGGATATCTGTTTGCCGCCCTGCCAGGCTCGAGCAATGACGGGCGGCGGTTCGTTCCGGCCGCGCTCGACGCTGGCGCGGCGGCGATTTTGAGCGGCGAAGACCTGCCGGGCCTTTCGGCGCCGGTGGTCCGCGCCGCCGACCCCAGGCGCGCTTATGCGCTCGCGGCAGCCGCCCTGACCGGACGCCAACCGAAGGTCGTGGTGGCGGTCACCGGCACCAACGGCAAGACCTCGGTGGCCGCTTTCTGTCGCCAGATCTTCACGGCCCTGGGTCACTCCTCAGCCAGTATGGGCACGCTGGGGGTGATGGCGGGCGGCGATCAGCTGACCCCGCCCGGCCTGACGACGCCTGACGCCGCCGATGTGGCGCACCTGTTGGCCGATCTATCCGAGCGCGGCGTCACCCATCTGGCCCTCGAGGCTTCGTCGCATGGCATTGATCAGCGACGGCTGGATGGGGTCCGACTGACTGCTGCGGGGTTTCTCAATCTCACTCAGGATCACCTCGACTACCATGGCGACATGGAGGCCTATCGCGCCGCCAAGCTGCGCCTGTTCCACAGCCTTTTACCGCGCGGCGCCACCGCCGTCCTCAATGCCGACAGCGACGCTTTCCCGGTCTTCGCGGCCGCCGCCCGCACCAGCGGCCATTGCCTGATGACCGTCGGCGCCATGGGTCAGGGCCTGACAATGGTCAGCCGCCGCCCCGATCCGGCCGGACAACGCTTGCGGATCGACGCTTGGGGGCGGCCCTTCGAGGTGCTGCTTCCGCTGGCCGGCGCGTTTCAGGCCGCCAACGCCCTGGCGGCCGCCGGTCTGGTCATCGCCGCCGGGGAGAGCCCGGAGGCGGCCCTGGCCGCGCTTGAGGGCCTGAAAGGCGCGCCCGGTCGGTTGCAGAAGATCGGGGAGGGCCCCAAGGGCGGGACCGCCTACGTCGACTACGCCCATACGCCGGACGGTCTGCGCACCGTGCTTTCCGCGCTGCGCCCGCATGCCAGCGGGCGCTTGATTGTCGTTTTCGGGGCCGGCGGCGACCGCGACCGCGGCAAGCGGCCCCAGATGGGCGCTATCGCCGCCGATCTCGCCGACATCGCCATCGTCACCGATGACAATCCCCGGTCGGAACCCCCGGCCGCCATCCGGGCCGAGATCTTGGCCGGGGCGCGCGGGCTTGAGGAGGTCGGCGACCGCGCCGGAGCCATCGCCGCCGCCGTCGCCCGGCTCGGCCAAGGCGATATTCTGGTGGTGGCTGGCAAGGGCCATGAGCAGGGCCAGGACGTTGGCGGGGTAATCCATCCCTTTGACGACGCCGCGGTCACCGCCAAAGCGCTTCGAGGCGCGGCATGACCGTGCTGTGGACCTCCGCCGACATCGCCAAGGCCACGCATGGCGCCGTGGAAGGCGGCGATTTCCTCACCGATGGCATCGCCATCGACAGCCGCGCCGTCGCTCCGGGCAATTTGTTCGTGGCCCTCGCCGGCGCGCGCGACGGCCACGCCTACGTCGAGGCGGCGCGCCGGGCCGGCGCGACGGGGGCCCTAGTCTCGCGACCGTCGCCGGGGCCGGCCGTACGGGTGGACGATACGCTTTCGGCCCTCGGCGACATGGCCGTTGCCGCCCGGCGTCGGGCGGTCAGGACGCGCCGCGCCGCCATCACCGGTTCGGTCGGCAAAACCAGCGTGACCCAGGCGGTGCTTTCGGCCCTGAAGCGCGCAGGCGACGGCCATGGTCCGGTAAAATCCTTCAACAACCACATCGGCGTGCCGTTGACGCTGGCGCGCATGCCGGCGACGACCGAACGGGCCGTCTTCGAAATGGGGATGAACCACGCCGGTGAGATCGCGCCGCTGTCGCGCCTAGTTCGTCCGCATGTGGCGGCGATTACCAACGTCGAGGCGGTGCATGTCGAAAATTTCCCCGACGGCGTGGCCGGGGTAGCGCGCGCCAAGGCCGAGATCTTCGCCGGCCTGGAGCCGGGCGGCATGGCGGTGCTGAATGCGGATAGCGCTCACTACGGATTTCTGTCGGAGGCGGCCCTGGCCGCGCAGGCGACGGTGCGCAGCTTCGGAGTCGCCGAGGGCGCCGACGCCCGCCTTCAGGGTTCAGCCGTCGGTGAGGCCGGCACGATCGTCGAGGCGACTGTCGATGGCCAGCGCGTCGCCTACCGCCTGCGCCAGAACGGCGCGCACTGGGGGAGCATGAGCCTGTGCGCGCTCCTGGTGCTTCAGGCCCTTGGCGTGGAACAGAGCGCCGCGCTCTTGGCGCTGGCCAGCTTCGAGCCTCTGGCCGGACGCGGCGCCGTGCACAGC
>DATBOH010000024.1:0-8578 GCA_036553915.1 Caulobacteraceae bacterium
GGTATCTACGATGGCGAGGTCGTCGCCCTCGATGATGACGGCTCGCCGGATTTCGCGGCCCTTCAGGCCGCCGTCGCCGAAGGGCGGACCAAGAACCTGGTGTTCTTTGTCTTCGACCAGTTGTTCGCCGGCTTGGAGGACCTGCGCTCGCTGCCGCTCACGCAGCGCAAGGCGCGACTGCAGGAGGCGCTGGCCGAGGCTCCCGACAACATCCGCTATGTCGATCATTTCGTGACCGCCGGCGACGCCGTGCTGCGGTCCGCCTGCCGGATGCGCCTGGAGGGAATCGTCTCCAAGCGGCTGGACTCGCCCTATCGCTCAGGACGGGTGGAGACCTGGACCAAGTCGAAATGCCGGGCCGGCCATGAGGTGGTGATCGGCGGCTACACCACGACCAAGGGCGCCTTCCGCTCCTTGATCGCGGGGGTCAATCGTGAGGGCAAACTGGTGGAGGTCGGCCGCATCGGAACCGGCTTCGGGCGCGACCGGCTTGCGCGAATCCTGCCGAAGCTGCGGGCGCTGGAGACTGGCAAGAGCCCATTCTTGGGCAAGGGCTCGCCCCGGAAACTTGGCGAGGTGCATTGGGTGCGCCCCGAGTTGGTCGCCGAGATCGAATACGAGGGCTTCACCGCCGACGGCTTGCTGCGCCAGGCGGCGTTCAAGGGCCTGCGCGAGGACAAGCTCGCCAGCGACGTCGAGACGGTCGAGCCCGCGCCCGCTTCGACCGAGCTCAAGGAGCCCGCGCCCGCGACCGTGCGGCCGACAGTGCGGGCCGGCGGCTCGGCGGTGGTCATGGACGTCACGCTCTCCCACGCCGACAAGGCCTTGTGGCCCAACGCCAACGATGGCCAGCCGGTCACCAAGCTCGACCTGGCCCGCTACTATGAGGCGGTCGGCGAATGGATGATCCAGCATATCCGCGGGCGGCCCTGCTCGATCATCCGCTTTCCCGACGGAATCGCCGCCGAGGAGCGGTTCTTCCAGCGTCACGCCGGCAAGGGCCAGTCGAACCTCATCGACTCGGTCATCGTCTGGGGCGATCGCAAGCCATACCTGCAGTTCGATCGGGTGGAGGCGCTGATCGCCGGGGCCCAGATCGGGGCGCTCGAGATGCATCCGTGGAACTGCCAGCCGTTCGCGCCCGAACAGCCCGGGCGTCTGGTCTTTGATCTCGACCCGGCGCCGGACGTTCCCTTCGCTCAGGTGATCGAGGCGGCGCGGGAAATCCGCGACCGGCTCGACGAGCTGGGCCTGGTCAGCTTCTGCAAGACCACGGGCGGCAAAGGCCTCCATGTGGTGACGCCAATCGCCGCCAAGGGGCTGGGCTGGGACGCGGCCAAAGCCTTCGCGATGAACGTGTGCAAGGCGATGGCCAACGATGCGCCGGAGCGCTACCTGATCAGCATGGCCAAGGCCCAGCGGGGCGGCCGCATCTTTCTCGACTATCTTCGCAATGACCGCATGGCGACGGCGGTGGCCCCGCTCTCGCCCCGCGGTCGTTCGGGCGCGCCGGTATCGATGCCCCTCCAGTGGACGCAGGTGCGCGAGGGGCTGGATGCGGCTCGCTACACCCTGCGCACCGTCCCGGCGCTGGTGGAAAGCCTGGCCGCCTGGGAGGACTATTGCGAGGCCGAGCGGCCGCTGGGCGAAGCCATCAAACGACTGGGCAAGGTATAGCAATTGTGGCCGTGGCAAGAGCAGTGGCGATCGCCGGCTCGGCCGGGTCAATCGGGGCCATCACCTCGATCCTCAGCGGGCTGCCGGCCAGCTTTCCAGCGCCGATTTTCGTCGTCGTCCACGTCGGCGCGCGCGGCCAGGATATCCTTTCCGGCATTTTCGATCGGGCCGCGCAGATCAGCGTGAAAACCGCGGAAGACAACGAACCTGTGCGGACGGGGCATGCCTATGTCGCGCCCGCCGATCGGCACCTTCTGGCGATCGAAGGACTATGCCGGCTTGGGCGAGGACCTCGGGAAAACCTGAGCCGGCCGGCCATCGATCCGTTGTTCCGCTCCGTCGGGCTTGGCTATGGGGCCGGGGCCATCGGGGTTCTGCTGTCCGGCTACATGAACGATGGCGCGGCGGGCTTGATGGACCTGAAGCGCTGTGGCGGACAGACCGTCGTCCAGAACCCCGGCGACGCCGAAGCCCCCGAAATGCCCCTGGCGGCGTTGAAGGCCAACGACATCGACTTCCGCGCCCCCGCGACCGACATCGCCCAGTTGCTGGTTCGTCTGCTGGAGGCCGAGCCGGAGGCGAGCAGCGCGCAATGGGACGACATCGCCCTTGAGGTGGAGATCGCGCTTGGCCGACCCCTCGACAGCCGATTGCTGGAGCAGATCGCCACGCCCAGCACCTTTCCCTGTCCCGCGTGCGGCGGCGTCCTGTCGGAAATCCGGCGTTCGCCGCCGCTCCGCTATCGATGTCAGGTGGGCCATGCCTACACTGGGGAAGTCCTGGCGAAGGACGATGGGCTCGACGAAGCGATCGGCGTCGCCCTGCGCATCGTCGATCAGCGCGCGACCTTGACGGAAAGGCTCGCCGAAGACGCGCGTCAGAGCGGCCGGCGGGCGTCGGCCGCGGAGTTTGTCGAGCGCTCCGAGGAGCTCCGGGGCTATGCCGACACCCTACGGCGCGCGGCGTTGAATCGATGACCGATCGGGCGCGTTGGCGCGAGACCGAGGCGGAGGGTCCGCCTTTGGCGGCCCGCGGCGCTGAACGCGCGTGAAAATCGCCACCTTCAACATCAACAACGTCAACCGACGGCTGCCGAACCTGCTCGCCTGGCTGGCCGAGGCGAAGCCGGACGTCGTCTGCCTGCAAGAGCTCAAGGCGGAAGACCAGGCCTTTCCGGGCGCGACCCTGAAGGCGGCCGGCTATGGAGCGGTGTGGGCCGGCCAGCGGAGCTGGAATGGCGTCGCCATCCTCGCCCGCGGCGCCCAGCCGGTGCTGACCCGCCAACGGTTGCCCGGCGATCCCGCCGACAGCCAGGCGCGGTACATCGAAGCCGCGGTCGGCGGAATCCTGATCGCCTCGCTCTACCTCCCCAACGGCAATCCCAACCCCGGGCCGAAGTTCACCTATAAGCTGGCGTGGCTGCGGCGTCTGATCGCCCATGCCGACGGGCTGATCTCGGCCGGGGCGCCGGCCGTGTTGGCGGGCGACTTCAACGTCGTCCCGACCGAAGCCGATATCTATCAACCCAACCATTGGCAGGGAGACGCGCTGGTCGATCCAAAGGCCCGCGCCGCCTTCGCGGAACTGCTGGCCCAGGGCTGGGTCGACGGGCTCCGCGCGCTGCAGCCCGAGGGGCCGCTGTGGACCTTCTGGGCCTACATCCGCCAGCGCTGGCCGAACGACAAGGGCCTGAGGCTCGACCATCTGCTGCTCTCGCCAGCGCTGGCCGGACAACTGGTCGCTGGCGGCGTCGACAGAAGCCTTCGCGGCCATGAGAACGCCAGCGACCACGCGCCGGCCTGGATCAGTCTCAGCGCCCCCGCGCCCGGCCGAGCCAGTCGATCGCCCGGCGCCCAATTGCGGCCGATGGCGTAGGTTCATCGAACCCTTGCCAGATAACCTTCAGTTCGGAAGAGGAGCCTTCGTCGCCAAGGCGACCGTCACGCCCGGACTGAGGTTGGAGATTTTTATGTCGGCCCCAAGCTGTTTGGCCAATCCCTGGACAATGCTCGTTCCAAGGCCAGCCTTCGCGTCCGGATGTTCCGCCGGCATGCCGACGCCATTGTCCGTGACCGACAGTCTCCAGTCCCCGGCGTCGGTTCGATAGCTCACGGTAACCAGACCACCCTGCGATTGCGGAAAGGCGTGCTTCAAGGCGTTGATCACGAGTTCCGTGACGACCAGCCCCAAGCTGACCGCCTCTTGCGAACTGACAACCGCATCGTCAGCCAGGACTTCCAAGGTTAGCTGGCGACCTTCGCCAATCATCGACGCGGCCAGGCTTTCACAAAGCTTAGTCAGATAGGCGTTCACGTCGACGTTGCCGACGGTGGCATGGAGATGCCGCTGCACCGCCGCAAGCGACATCACCCGGTCGTGAGCATCTCGCAAATGCAGGCGGGTCTCCTCCGACTTCACCGCTCGCGCCTTCAGCAGCAGGATGCTGGCGATTATTTGCAAGCTGTTGGCGATACGATGCTCCATCTCGTCCAACAAGACGGCGCGCTCGCGCAACAGTCCATCTTTCTCAAGCAGCAGGGTAATGTTCAACCGTTCGGACTGGCGCACCTGCGTGACGTCAGTGATCGCCATCAGTGCTCGGGCGTCCATGTTGGCGCCGTGCATCACAGTCTGGACATTCACCTGCAGCCGTCGGGTCGTCGACCCCGCGCGGACGAGGTCAGTTTCGTAGTCACCCATGCGCGGGCCATTGCAGAGCGCGTTTTCCAGCAGCAGGCTGAGTTGGAGAATATCCCAGCCGCCGCCGGCGATGTTGGCCAGGTCACATCCGTCAACGCTGCCAGCAGGGATTTCGAAATCGCTGTAAAAGGAATGGCTTGCGCAGACGATGCGGGCTTGGCTGTCGAAGAGCAGGACCGGAAGCTGCGAGGTGTCGATCAGGCTTTTCGCGAAGCCTAGCGCAGCCTCGAATGATTTTTCGGCAATGGGCACGTTTGACTTTCGAGCGATCCTGAACTCGCGGGGCGAAAGCCCATTGATCGCTGAAGAAGAGGCGTCCAGCGGAGATCAATTGTCTGGCTGCCTTGCATTCACCTTAGCACCTCTGCACGCGGAAGTCCGACAATCGTGACGGCTGGAATACAAGCGACAAACCAAGGGCGGGCTCTGAGTTTTGCCACATCCTGGCAGGCCGCTCATCCGCTTGCGGTGCTTTGCCGCCGTTGTTCCCGGCGGCCTGGACCTTAAGGGGCGCAGGGGGATTGATCTGAGGATGAAGCGGCCGAGCCTGGGCAGCCAGAGGAAGGTCACGGTCGAGAACCTGGTGGAGCTCGGCGCCGTTCGGCTGGCTGAAATCCTGGTTGGCGTGGCCGAGACGCGCGCCGATCTCAAGCGTCGCCTGCGCATGGAGCTCGCCGCCGAGCAGGGGCCGCTGGCGCTGACGCGGGAGATCGACAAGCGGCTCGCATCCTTCGAGACCAGCCGTGGTCAGGTGAATTGGCGCCAGGGGCCGGCCTTCATCCGCGATCTCGACGCCACCCGGGCGCTGATCGCCAGCCGGCTCGGCCCGCTCGATGCGGCGGCCGCCATCGAGCGGCTGTGGCGCTTCATGGACGCGGCGCGAGAGGTCCGCTCTCGCTATCGCCAGTGCAATGGTGAACTGGACCGGGTCTTCGAGTGCGCCGCCGGCGACCTTGGCGTGCTGCTGGCCGCGGCCCCGCCAGGACCGGCGGCGGCAAGCCTGGTCGAGAGCCTGGCCCGGAACCCCTCCGCGTGGAAAGCCTGGCTCCCGGCGCTGCTGGCCGCCGCGCCGCGGCTCGTCGCCGAAGACGCGCTCCGCTTCATGGCCGAACGGCGCGGCCCAGCCCCCGGCTGGATCGGCCTGGTCCGCCAGATGGCCGACGCCGCCGATGACGCGGAGGCTTTCCGCGCCACCTTTACGGTCGAAGCGCTGCGGACGCCGGCCGTCGCGGCGCAGGTCGCCACCCGCCTGCTGAAAGCCGACCGGGTGGAGGAGGCCGGCGAGGTTCTGCGCGCCGCGGCGCCGAAGACCACCCCAGCGTCCCGGCGGAGGATCGATTTCGATTGGGAGACGGCATGGATCGGCTATCTCGCCGCGGCCGGGCTCCCGGAAGAGGCCCAGGCTGCGCGCTGGGCGTCGTTCGAGCGGACGCTGTCGGCGGCGCGCGCCCGGGCCTTCATCGGCGAACTGGCCGGCTTCGAGGACGTGGAAGCCGAGAATCGCGCCTTCGATGTGGCGGCCAACTTCGCCGACTTCGAGGCGGGTCTGCGATTCCTGATGGAGTGGCCGTCGCTGCCGGCCGCGGCGCGCATGATCGAGCGGCGCAAGGACGAGGTCGAGGCTGCGCCGGAAAACGCCGAGCTCTGGGCCGCCAAGCTCCGGCGCCGCCAGCCCAAGGCCGCCCATCTGCTGCTTCGCCGGGCGGCGGCGGCGGCCTTCCACCGGCGGGATTTCAAGACCTGCGACCGGCTTGCCCAAGAGGCGGAAACGATTGCCGTGTAGGGGGCGCCGGTGGTGGCGATGGCGCCGTCACCGCAGGGGGCGTGTTTCGCCGAACGCCATAGACGGCGCCGACGCTCGGACCTCATGACGGAGGCTCAAACCAAAATGGCGGAGCGCGATTCTCCCGTCGGGATGCGCCGAACGTCAACCGTGACACTTGGCGCCTACCGGACCCAGTGCTACATGCAGGCGATGACCGACACTGAGGAGACCACGCGGGTCTTCAAAACCGCGTGGTTTGCCAAGGCGGCTCGCAAGGCGCGCATCAACGACGACTAGCTTTGCCAAGCTATTGAAGAAGTACGAAAGGGCCACGCAGACGATCTTGGTGGCGGGGTATTCAAGAAGCGCCTGAATAAGAACATGCACCGAAGCATCATTCTCGCGAAGGGTCGCCGGTATTGGATTTACGAGTTCCTGTTCGCGAAAAAAGATCAGGCCAACATCAACGACGAGGATTTGGACGATTTCAGAATTCTCGCGAAGAAATATGCGACGTTGAGTGAAACGCAGATGGCTCAACTCCTTGAGAACAAAGACTTGATGGAGATATGCTAGTGACGACAAAAAGCAAGTTTAAGCGGGAGCTGTCCGAAGCGATTCACTCGTCTGCGGCGATGCTTCACAAAGTGGGGGCGATGGACAAAACGACTATGCTGGACTTCGACGCCCGGCATTTGGTGCCGAGCGAAATAGCGCCCGCCGAAATCAAGCAGCTCCGAGAAGCCAACAAGGTCAGCCAGCGCGTATTCGCCCGTTACCTCAACACTAGCGAAAGCACGGTCGAGAAGTGGGAATCGGGCGCCAAGCGACCCAGTCCGCCACTGCGAAAGCTCCTATCGGTTGTTCAAAAGCACGGCTTGCAAGTCCTCGCCTAGACGCGGCGCGCACCGGCTCTGCTTTCCCAGAACGCTCCCTGAGATCAGCGCGGGCGAACCAGCATTGTCTCGCTGCGCAGGCCACCCAGGCGCGCGGCGGCGGCGGCCACCAGGGCGCTCAGCAACATGCCGATGGCGATGAAAAACGCCGATTGGGCGGCGATGTGGGCCATCCGGTCGGTCTGGGCCGGGACTGTCAGGTCGACGGCGCCGGTCGCCACCGCCGCGCCGCTCAGGCGATCGGCATAGGGGCCAAGGACCAGGGCCGCGAGCAGCACCCAGGCGATCGTCGCCACGGCCCAGGTGACCAGGCCATGGGCGGTGTCGCGAAAGTGCGCCTCATCGAGGTGCAGGTCCCAGGCGTGGCGCAGCCGCCCGGCGAGGTAGCCGCCGAGCCCGCTGGCGATCACCTGGGCGGCGATCGCCCAGGCCCCGAGGGCCGGCGTGAAGGCGGCCAGCGACGATCTGGTGGCCAAGGCGCCGCGCGAAACATCGAGGCCAAAGCCGGCCGCCAAGGTGGTCAGAAACGTCCCCGCGGCCACCGCTGTGGCGGCCCCGGCGAAGATCGCCGGCCAGGAGACCGGCCGGTCGATGGCGAAGTCGCGCTCGATCTGGGTCATGAGCGTCGCCTCAGAAATGGTGGGTGCAGAGGGCGAGAAGCAGAATGATCGGAAGCGGGATTCCGAGCAGGAAGAGAAGAATGGATCGCATGACAGCCTCCGGATTTTAGCCAAGGCAACGCTCGGAGGCGCGGGCCGGTTGCGTGTCAGGCGGGCGGGACGTGATCCTGGCGCAGGCGCTTCTTGTCGATCTTGCCGGTGGCGGTGAGCGGCACCGGCGCGAAGATCACCGCTTCGGGCAGCCACCACTTGGCGACCCGGGGCCTGAGCCAATCGAGCACAGCCGCCTCGTCCAGGTTGGTCCCGTCGTGGGCTTCGATGATCAGCAGCGGCCGCTCCTCCCACTTGGGATGCGGCGCCCCAATCACCGCGGCGACGCGCACGCCCGGGCAGGCGACGGCGGCGTTCTCAAGGTCGATGGAGCTGATCCATTCGCCGCCCGATTTGATGACGTCCTTGGACCGATCGGTGATGCGCAGAAAACCGTCGGCGTCGAGCGTGGCGATATCGCCGGTATCGAACCAGCCATCGGCGTCGATGGCGTCATGGTCGTGGCGGAAATATCGCCGGATCGTCCACGGCCCGCGCACCATCAGGGCCCCTGAGGTGACTCCGTCGTGCGGCGCCTCGGAACCGTCTTCGCGGGCGATGCGCAGCTCGATACCGAATTGCATCCGGCCCTGGCGGTTGCACAGCGCCTCGAACATCGCGTCTTCGCCGCGTTCGGCCAGGGCCGGGGTCGGGCTGGCGATCACCCCGAGCGGGCAGGTCTCGGTCATGCCCCAGATCTGCAGGGTGTCGATTCCATAGCGACGCTTCAGCGTCTCAGCCATGGCCATGGGTACGGCCGAACCGCCGATCATGATCCGCTTGAGCGCCGTTGGCCGCGCGCCGGTGCGGTCGAGATGGTCGAGGTACAG
>DATBOH010000040.1:0-21017 GCA_036553915.1 Caulobacteraceae bacterium
GATCGAATGGCTCGACCGGCCGCAGGTGCGGGCCCGTTTCGAGGCCAAGGGGCGAGGTCAGCCGGCTTTGGCCGGGGTTCCCATCGCCTTGATCCGGCATCCGGAGCCTGGCCTGCTGGGCGCCGCCCGACGGCTCTTTCCTCAGCGGATATCGCGCCAGGCGGGGACGCCGTCGGCCGGGACCGTGGTGGCCTCATAGACGCCTCGAGCGATGGCCCGCGCCAGGACATCGGCGGCCAGAGCCCCAAGTCTGGTCAGGGCCAGCGGCCGCGGTTCGATCAACCCTCGGCGACCGGTGGCCAGCACAAACACGACATCGCCGTCATAGGGCGTGTGGACTGGTCTCAAGGCCCGGGCGAGCCCGTCCTGGGCCATGATCGCGACCCGGCGCGCTTCGGCCGGGGTCAGGATGGCGTCGGTGGCCACCACGCCCAATGTGGTGTTCTGGCGCAGCGCCGACTTGGCCAGGCCCCAATCCTCGGGAGCGGAGACCTGGCCGCAGACTCCCAATCCCCCGAACTCCGCCCCGATCTCAAACGGCGCGGCCCAGAAGCGCCGGCCGTCCGCGGCCACCGCCGAGCCGAAGCTGTTGACCGCCGCCAGGGCGCCCACCGTGAAGTCCGCGGTGACAATCGACGCCGCACCGACGCCACCCTTGAGCGCGCCGGCCCGCGCCCCGGCCCCCGCGCCGACGCTGCCAAGATCGAAACGCCGCCCGGCGGCCTTAGCGGCGGCCACCCCCAGGGCGCGATAGGGCGGCTCCAGCCCCCAGGCTTTGTCCCCGATGCCGAGGTCGTAGAGGATGGCGGCCGGGACCACCGGAGCCGGCGGCGCGCGCGCCGCCAGGCCATATCCCCGCCCTTGCGCACCCAGCCAGGCGACAACGCCGTCCGCGGCCGCCAGGCCATAGACCGAGCCGCCGGCCAGGACGAGCGCATCGAGGCCCTCGACCAGGGTGTCGGCGGCGAGGGCGTCGGTCTCGCGCGTGCCCGGTCCGCCGCCGCGAACATCGACGCCGGCGATCGTCGCCACGTCTGGCAAGATGACGGTGACCCCGGTGCGGGCGCGCAGGTCGTGGGCGTGGCCGACCGCGAGGCCGTCGACGTCGGTGATCAGATTGAGGGCGCCCGGCGCGGCCATGGCACGTGCGTGGCGCCGTCGCCCGCCGATGTCCAGGTTTCAAACTCCGCCAATCGCTCCTAAGAAACGCGCCTCGTCGTCGGAGTCGGCCCATGCAGCGACTTTTCGTGCTTCTCAGCCTGACGCTGGCCTGGACCACGCCATCGTTCGCCCAACAGGCCATGGTGGCGGCCGCCAATCCGCTCGCCGCCGAAGCGGGCTTGAAGGTGCTGCGCCAGGGCGGCTCGGCCGTCGATGCGGCGGTCGCCATCCAGGCGACCCTGGGACTGGTGGAGCCGCAAAGCTCGGGTCTTGGCGGCGGCGCCTTCATGACCTTTTACGATGCCCGAACCCGCACGGTGACCGCCTACGATGGCCGCGAATATGCGCCGGCGGCGGCCACGCCGGATCTCTTCCTCAAGCCCGACGGCAAGCCGATGAATTTCTTCGGCGCGGTCCTCTCGGGCCGTTCGGCCGGCGTTCCCGGGGCCATCGCCATGCTGCGCCTGGCCCAGAAGGAGCACGGCCGCTTGCCCTGGAGCCGCCTGTTCGCCGGCTCCGAAGCCCTGGCCGGCGATGGCTTCATCGTCACCGCGCGCCTGGCCAATGACATCAACGGCCGCGAGCCTCAGGCCCAGACACCCGACATCAGCGCCTATTTCACCAAGCCCGGCGGGGGCCGCTACGGGATAGGCGACCGGCTGCGCAATCCCGCTTACGCCGCCACCCTGCGCCTGATCGCGGCCGAGGGGCCGAACGCTCTGCTCAAGGGCAAGGTCGCCGCCGATATCGTCGCCAAGCTGGCTGAGGCGCCTGCGCCTGGCGGCATGACTGTGAACGATCTCGCCGCCTATCGGCCGATCGAGGAGAAGGCCCTGTGCCGGCCTTATCATCGCCTGCGCGTGTGCGAACCCCCAGCCCCCTCCGGTGGCGTCGTCACGCTGGAGATCCTCGGCCTCCTCGCCCATACCGACATCGCCAGCCGCGGACCGACCGACCCGCAAGCCTGGTACCTGTTGTCACAGGCCGAGCGGCTCGCCTATGCCGACGACCTCCACTATGTCGGCGACCCGGCGGTGGTGAAGGTTCCGACGCCGGGCCTGCTCGATCCCGCCTATCTGGCCGCGCGCGCCGCACTCATCGGTCCCAGGGCCGGTCCGGCGCCGGAGCCCGGACGCCCGGTCGGCGCGCCCCAGCCGGGACCCGACGCCACGATCGAGCCCGGCGGCACGTCTTCGTTCACGGTTGTCGATCGCTGGGGAAATGTCGTCTCCATGACCACCACCGTGGAAAGCGTTTTCGGCGACGGCCGCATGGTCGATGGCTTCATGCTCAATAATGAGCTCACCGATTTTTCGTTTTCACCCCGCGACAAGACCGGCGCCCCGGCCGCCAACGCCGTCGGGCCACGCAAGCGGCCACGCTCGTCGATGGCGCCGGCCATCATCCTTGACGACAAGGGCGCCTTTGTCGCGGCCATAGGCTCGCCCGGCGGCCTGGCCATTCCCTCCTATGTCGCCAAGGCGATCGTCGGGTTCATCGACTGGCGCCTGTCGGTGCAGGCGGCCATCGACCTGCCCAATCTGGTTGCGCTCGGCGATTTTTACGGCGCCGAGCCAGACAAGTTCGCCGCCGGCGTCGTCGCTGGCTTGGCGGCGCGCGGCGTCGTCTTCAATTCCAGTCGGGGCGGCGAGGACTCCGGCCTGCATGGCGTCATGCGCAAGAATGGCCGCCTGGAAGGCGGCGCCGATCGGCGTCGCGAGGGCGTCGTTTTGCCCTGCTGTTAGAGAGCAAGCGCCGCCACGAAATCTAGCGCGGCAGGCGTAGGGCGAAAGTCGTTCCCGCCTCCCCGGTCTCGACTAGGCTGAGATCGCCGCCATGGCCCTGGGCGAGTTCGCGGGCGATGGCCAGGCCGAGCCCAGTGCCGCCTTCGCGCGCCGCCCCCGCGAACGGCTCGAACAGATGCTCGCGGGCCCGCTCCGGAAGCCCGGGACCATTGTCGGCGAAGCTGATCACGTCAAAGCCGTCCTCAAGACTGTGCGCCACCGAGACCTGGCCCTTGCCATCGCCGCTCGCGGTCATGGCCTGGCGGGCGTTGGCCATCAGATTGACGAGGATGCGATGCAGCTGTTCGGCGTCGGCTTCGACCATCGGCGCGCCCTTGAAGGCGACGACCAAGGCGGCGCCGCCCGGTCCCAGGCCAGCGTCTTCGGCGGCCGCCTCGAGGGCGGCGCGCAAGGCGACCGGGCGTTTTTGCGGCGGCGGCTCTTCGCTGCGGCCGAAGGCCAGAACATCCGAGGTCAGGCGGGCGGCGCGGCCAAGCGCCCGCTCAAGGCGCGGCACGGCCTTGGCGACATGCGGGTCGGCCGAGGCGCTCAGGCGTTCGGAAGCCAGTTGGGCGCTGGTCAGCATATTGCGCAGGTCGTGGTTGATCTTGGCCACCGCCACGCCGAGCGCCGCCAATCGGGCGCGCGAGGCCAGGGCGGCCAGCAAATCGCTCTGCATGCGGTCAAGTTCGCGTTCGGCGCGGCCGATCTCGTCGCGCCGGCCCGAGAGCTTCAGCCGCGCGGCCGGGGAATTGGGATCGGCGCGGAACTCCTCCATGGCCCGCGTCACCCGCTGCATCGGCCGCACCAGCAGAAAGTTGAGCGACAGGTAGACCACCGCCCCAGCCAGCACCGAGGTGAACAAGGCGATACCGAGCAGCCGCGCGAGCTGGGTCAGAAGCTCGGCGCGCAGCGGGGCGTTGGGGGCGACGATCTCGACGAAGTCACCGGGCAGAAAGCGTGGCTTGGCGACCACCCGCACCATCCGCCCGCCCTCCCCGAACAGGGTCTCAAACGGGGTCATCCACGACAGCGGATTGTTGCTGCGCAGATCGACAAGATAGGGGGTGGTGCGCAGGCGCGGCATCTGCAGGATCAGGTGCCGCTCATTGTTGACGCCCAGGGAGACCTGAACCACCTCGGCGCTAGCCAGCAGCTTCTGGGAGATCTGCGCGGTGACCACGCCGTTGGGCGCGGTCTGGGTGACCAGGGTCGCCACCTCCGCGGCGCGCAGGCGATCGAGCAGCCGCTGCTCCTCGAAGGCGGCCAGATTGGGCGGCAGGATCAGCAGGTTGGCGACCACGACGATGAGCACCGTCAGCCACAGCAGCCGCGCCGACAGCCCTCCGGGCCAAGCGAAGCGCACGACTCTGGCGGCCGGCTCGGGGCTGGGGGCGGTCTCCGCCATCGCGAATTGGTTACGTCAAGCCGGCGGCCTGGGCAATGAACCCCGCCGCCCTGGACCAGCGCTGGCCGGCCGCGCGGCGGCTCATCGGGACCCCGAGGCTTCGGCGATGCTGGCGAAACCGTCGGCCTGCAGTCGCAGGGCGAGATCGGCGCGGACGCGCGCCACCAGGCCCGGTCCCTCGAAGGCCAGGGCCGAATAGAGCTGCACCGCGGCGGCCCCAGCGCGGATCTTGGCGTAGGCTTCGGCCCCCGAGCCGATCCCGCCGACGCCGATCAAGGCCAGGCGGCCGGCGGCGGCGGCGTGGAACTCGGCCAGCAGCCGGGTCGACGGGGCCATCAACGGCGCGCCGGAAAGTCCGCCAGCTTCATCGCGCCTTGCGTCCGTAAGGCTCGCCGGCCGCGCCAAGGTGGTGTTGGCGACGATCAGACCCGACATCGCATGCGCCACCGAAGCGGCGACGATGGTTTCGACCTGGCCGGCGATGAGGTCGGGAGCGACCTTGAGGAAGATCGGCGCCTTTCCGTTAAGCCCCGCCCGCGCCTCGGCGATGGCGCCCAGGAGGTCGTCGAGGGCGCCCTCGCCCTGAAGATCGCGCAGGCCAGGCGTGTTGGGCGACGAGATGTTGATGGTGAAATAGTCGGCCAGGCCCCACAGGCGCCTCAGGCCGGCGACATAGTCGGCGACGCGGTCCTCCGAGTCCTTGTTGGCGCCGATATTGGCCCCGACCACGCCTGGCCTGCCGCGCCGGGCCGCGAGGCGAGTGGCGAAGACCTCTTGCCCGGCGTTGTTGAAGCCGAGACGGTTGATCACCGCCCGGTCGGCGCGCAACCGGAACAGGCGCGGACGTGGGTTGCCAGGCTGCGGCCGTGGCGTCGTGGTCCCGCACTCAACAAAGCCGAACCCGGCGCTCAGCATGGCGTCGGCGACCTCGGCGTTCTTGTCGAAGCCGGCGGCGAGCCCGATCGGATTGACCAGTGTCAGGCCAGCCAGGCGGGTGGCGAGGTTGGGCTCGAACGTATGGCGATTCCGGGGCCCGAAGCCGGCCTTCAGACCGGCGAGGGCGAGGCCGTGGGCGGTCTCGGCGTCGAAGCGGCGCAGGACCGCGGTGGCGAGATCATGAACGCCAGCCACCTAGCTGAGCGCTCCCAGGATCGGGACTCCATCGGCGCCCAGGGGAGCCGATCGTGCGCTCAGCACGGCCGCGGTCGGCAGCGGCGCATAGAGGTGCGGGAACAGGTCGCCGCCGCGCGCCGCTTCCCATCGCAGGGCGGGGCCGAGAGCCTCGGACTCCACTTCCAGCACCATCAGATCGGCTTGCCCGGCGAAATAGCGGGCCGCGGTCTCCGGGGCCTGTGCCGCGGTGGAGAAGTGGATATAGCCGTCAGCGAGATCCACGCCGGCCCCGGTGAAACGGCCCGCCGCCGCGGCGGCCTCCCAGGCCTGGCGCGGCAGGATCTTGTAGATTCGGCTCATGCGTCCTCCCGGAAGTTGCGGGCCACCAGATAGGTTTCCAGACGCGCCGGGCCGGCTGCATCGAAGCGGAACACCGCCGCCGCGGAGGTTGGGAAGCCGGCCGAGAGTCTCTCGACTTCCTCGGCCGCGGCGCCGCCTTCGAAGGCCAGCTCAACGGCCAATTCCTGGAGGCCGGGATTGTGGCCGACGACGATCACTGTTCCAGCCCCCTCGGTCCGGTCGGCGATTTCGGCCGCGATCTCTTGCGGCGCGGCGTCATAAAGACCCCGACGCAGCTCGACCTTGGCCTCGGTGAACGTCTCGGCCAGACCATTCCAGGTTTCGCGCGCCCGCATCGCCAGCGACACCAGGGCCAGATCGGGCTCATAGCCAGCCTCGGCCAGGGCGACGCCCATGCGCCGGCATTCCGCACGGCCGCGCTCAACCAGACGGCGCGACAGGTCGTCGCCCTCAGCCGACCGGGCTTCGGTCTTGGCGTGGCGAAACAGGATCAGTCGACGCATCCGCCCTCCTGGCTCCGCTCATAGCGCCGCTGCTATGGCGGGGCGACGCTTTTCCCTTTAAGCGACGGCCTTTCCGAAAAAACCCGACCGTTCGCATGTCCCTCAGCCTTGCCGATATCCGCGCCGCCGCCGAGCGTATCGCCGGCCACGTCGAGCGTACGCCGTGCCGCTTCTCGCGCACCCTGTCGGAGATTACCGGGGCCGAGGTATGGGTGAAGTTCGAGAACCTGCAGTTCACCGCCGCCTACAAGGAGCGCGGGGCGCTCAACCGGCTATCGCTCCTCACCGACGCGGAGCGCCGGCGCGGCGTGATCGCCGCATCGGCTGGCAACCATGCCCAGGGCCTGGCCTATCACGGCGAACGTCTGGGCGTGCCGGTGACCATAGTCATGCCGCGTGGCACGCCGCATGTGAAGGTTCAGCAGACGCGGGAATTCGGAGCCCAGGTGGTCATGGACGGCGAAGGTTTCGACGCCGCCTACGATATCGCCCGCACCCTCGAGGCGGAGCGGGGCCTGGTGTTCATCCATCCCTTCGACGACCGCGAGGTCATGGCCGGCCAGGGGACCGTGGCCTTGGAAATGCTCGAGGCCGCGCCAGACCTCGAAATCCTGCCCCTGCCGATCGGCGGCGGCGGCCTGATCGCCGGCATGGCGACAGCGGCCAAGGCCCTGAAGCCGGACATCAAGGTCATCGGCGTCGAGCCGGCCATGTATCCTTCATTTACGAGCCGGATGCGCGGCCTCCCCGCGCCTTGTGGCGGCCAGACCATCGCTGAGGGCATCGCCGTCAAGACGGTGGGCGAACAGACCTTCGCCGTGGCTAAGCCGCTGGTCGATGACGTGCTTTTGCTCGAAGAGCCGTTCTTCGAACGCGCCATCGCCCTCTACTGCAATATCGAAAAGACCGTGGCCGAAGGGGCCGGCGCGGCCGGGCTGGCGGCGTTGATCGCCTACCCGGAACGCTTCCGCGGCCGCAAATGCGGACTGGTGATCACCGGCGGCAACATCGATCCGCGACTTCTGGCCTCGGTGTTGACGCGCGAACTGGTCAGGGCCCAGCGCCTGGTTTCTCTGCGCATCGTCGGCGACGATCGGCCAGGCCTGCTCGCCGCGGTGTCGGCGGCGATCGGCGAGCTCGGCGGCAACATTCTTGAGGTGGCCCACAATCGCCTCGCCCTCGACGTACCCGCCAAGGGGGCCGAGTTCGACCTCATGGTCGAGACTCGCGACGCCCAGCATACGCAGGAAATCGTCGACGCCCTGCGTGAGCGCGGCTATCCCCCCAGGGTGGTATAAGAAACGGTCGTATGAAAGCTCCATTGATCATCGCCGTCACGGCTCTGACGCTGGGCGCCTGCGGCGCCAAGCCGACCGCCGCCGCGGATGCGAAGGCCGTGGGCGCCAAGGCCGCCGGCGCCGCCTTCCTGGCCGATAACCGCAAACAAGCCGGCGTCGTCACCACGCCCTCGGGACTCGAATACCGAATCCTGAAGTCCGGACCGGTCAGCGGTCTGCATCCGAAACCGGCCGACGAGGTTAAGGTCGACTATGATGCCAAGCTGCTCGACGGAACCGTGGTCGACTCCTCGTTCGATCGCGGCTCCCCAGCGGTGCTGACGGTCCGCGATCTCATCCCGGGCTGGCGGGAGGCCCTGCAGCTGATGCGGCCGGGCGACGACTGGCTGCTCTATGTGCCGGCCAAGCTGGCCTATGGCGACCAAGCCACCGGCCCCATTCCGGCCGGCTCGGTGCTGCAGTTCCATCTGCATCTGATCGCCATCGCGCCGGATTCGAGCTCGGTCGGGGCCGGCTAGCTCCGCCCCGGAGTCCGCTCCAGCGCCCAGGCGGCGGCGTCGCGGACCACGTCGCAGTTGTCATCAAGGCGCGCGCGGGCGGCGTCGGCCAAGGCCAGGTCGCCGGAATTGCCGATCGCGTAGAGGACGTTGCGCACAAATCTGTCGCGGCCGATGCGCTTGATCGGATTGCCGGCGAACCGTCGGCGAAAAGCGTCATCGTCGAGGGCAGCCAGCTCGGCCAGCGGCGGCGCGACCAGGTCGTCCCGGGCCTGCAGCTTGGCTTCGCGGGCGAGGCTGGCGAACTTGTTCCAAGGGCACACGGCCAGGCAGTCGTCGCATCCGTAGACACGGTTGCCGAGCGCGGCTCGATAGCGCTCCGGGATGGGGCCGACGTGCTCGATGGTGAGGTACGAAAGGCAGGCGCGGGCGTCGAGCCGATAGGGGGCCGGCAGGGCGTCGGTGGGGCAGATGTCGAGGCAGGCGCGGCAAGACCCGCAGGCGTCTTCGCCGGGTGCGTCGGCCGGCAGTTCCAGGCTGGTCAGCACCGCGCCCAGCAACAGCCAGGAGCCGAATTCACGTGAGACCAGATTGGTGTGCTTGCCCTGCCAGCCGAGTCCGGCCAGCGCGGCCAATGGCTTTTCCATCAGAGGCGCGGTGTCGACGAATACCTTGACCTCGCCGCCGAGGCGGTGGGCGATGGCGCTGGCGAGACCCTTCAGCCGGCCCTTGATGAGATCGTGATAGTCGCGATTGCGGGCGTAGACGCTGATCGCCGCCGACGACTTCCGATCGAGAGCCAGGAGGGGATCCTCCTCCGGTCCGTAGTTGACGCCGACGACGATGGCCGAGCGCGCGCCGCTCCACATCGCTTGCGGCCGCACCCGCCGCTCCAGGGTGGTGGCCATCCAGTCCATGGTGGCGTGGCGGCCCTCGGCGATGAACGCGCGTAGAGCCGGTTCGGCGGTCCACGTCGCCGGCAGGCGGGCCAGGCCGCAGACATCGAAGCCGTGCCCCTGGGCTTGGGTGCGGATGAAGCCGGCGACGTCCTCAGAAGTCGAGGTTGTCATAGTGGCCGGAGGGCGGAAGGCCGGGCCAACGGTCGAGCAGCAGCGGCCGGAAGGCTGGCCGGGACTTGATCTTCATGTACCAGGTCTTGAGCTGGCCGAAGTCGCGCCAGGGCACATCGCCGAAATAGTCCAGCACCGAAAGATGCGCGGCGGCGGCGAAATCGGCCAGGCTCAAGCGCCGGCCCGCCAGCCAATCGCGCGCCTGCAGCAGCTTGTCGAGATAGCCAAGATGGACGCGGAGCGCCTCGCGGCCATTGCGCAGGCTGTAGATATCCGGCGCCCCCGCCTTGAGCAGGCGCTTTTCCAGTTTTTCGGTGAGCAGATAGGCGTTCACCTCATTGTCGAATTTGCGGTCGAACCACTGCAGCAGCCGGCGCGTCTCGGCCCTCGCCGCCGCCGTCGAGCCGAGCAGATCGTGGCCCGGCGCCTCGGTCTCCAAATGCTCAAGAATGGCGCGCACCTCGCATACCACCACCGGCTCGCCGACGCCCTGCTCGACGAGCACCGGCGTCAGGCCAGAGGGGTTAAGCTGCAGGAACGCCTTGGGCTGCTCCCAATAGCGCACCACCTCCTCGACGAAGTTCAACCGCTTCTCGCCCAGCGCCAGACGGACCTGGCGAGAGGCCGGGTCGAGCGGGAAATGATGCAGGGTGCGGACGAGGCTCATGAGCGTGGCGAGCTATATCCGGTTCGGCCGCATGCCAACAGCGCCCGTGAGCCTTAAGGCTCCGTTTACGCCGGCTTTTCCGCCTCGCTGACGGCTTCGCCAAAGGCTCCCCCGTGCGGCTCGGCGCGGCCGCGCGGATCGGCGTGGATGAGGATGTCGGCCTCGGGGAAGGCGGTGAGCACGCGCTTCTCGGCCGCCACCACGATCTTATGCGCCGCCTCCAGCGTCAGCTCGGGATCGAGATCGACGTGCATCTGGATGTGGATGGTCGGACCGGAGGCGCGGGTGCGGAGCTGGTGCACATGGGTGATCCTGGGCTCGGAGGTCATCAGCGCCGTGATCCGCCGCCGGTCTTCGTCGGGCAGTTCGTGATCGAGAAGCTGGTCCGACGATTGCCGGAAAACGTTGACGGCGCCCCACAACAGGATGGCCGCGATCGCCACGCCGCCCAGCGGATCGATCCAAGGCGCGCCGAGCCACGCTGCGGCGATCGCCACCAGGGCGATGAGGTTGGAGGCCAGGTCGGCGGCATAGTGGGCGCGATCGGACCTCACCGCTACCGATTGCGCCTTCTTCAGTGCCCGGGTCTGGAAAAAGATCAGACCGCCGGTGAGCAGGACCGACAGGGCCATGATGGCGATCGCCCAGGCTTCGTGACTGATCGGCTCGGGGCGGAACAGCCTTCGGATGGCCTGCTCGCCGACCACCGCCGCGGAGGCGAAAACCAGCCCCCCCTGGATGAGGCTGGCGAAGGCCTCGGCCTTGCCATGGCCGAAACGATGCTCGCGGTCCGGGGGCGCGGCGGCGTAGCGGACCGCCACAAAGGCGGCCAGGGCGGCGATCAGGTCGAGGCCGGAATCGGCCGCCGAGGCCAGCAGGGCCACCGAATGGCTAAACCACCAGACCGCCAGTTTCAGGCTCACCAAAGTCAGGGCGACGCCCACCGACAACCAGGTGACGCCGCGCGTAACCTCGGCGCGGGATTCTAGGCTCATGTGGCCGAGACTAGTGGGCCCCGGACCTCTGGCATAGCCTCATGCGGCCAGCGGCGGTGTGGGGCCGATATAGGTCGACGCCGGGCGGATCAGCCGCCCGCCCAATACCTGTTCCCGTGCATGGGCGATCCAGCCGGCGGCCCTGCCCATGGCGAAGACGCAGGTGAACACGTCGGCCGGAAACCCCAGGGCCTCAAGCAGCAGCGCGGTGTAGAACTCGACATTGGTGGCCAGAGAACGGGCCGGCTTGCGCTCGGCCAGCACCGCCAGCGCCGCCCGCTCCACCGCCTCGGCCAAGGCCAGCCGCCCGGGAGAGCGTCCGAGTTCGGCCGCCAGGGTCTTCACGGCCCGCTTGAGAGCGTCGGCGCGGGGGTCGCGCACCCGATAGACCCGATGGCCGAAGCCCATCAGCCGATCGCCGCGGTCCAGCGCCGCTTCGAGCCAGGGCTTGGCGTCGGCCGGATCGGTGATTTCGTCGAGCATGGCCAGGACCGGCCCTGGCGCGCCGCCATGCAGTGGGCCCTTGAGCGCGCTCTGGCCGGCGATCACGGCCGAGGTCAGCCCAGCCAGGGTCGAGGCCGCCACGCGGGCCGCGAAGGTCGAGGCGTTGAGGCCATGATCGCAGACGGTGACCAGATAAGTCTCCAGGGCGGTCGCCTCGGCTTCCCAGGCCGGCTGACCGCGGCACAGGCGCAGGATATCGGCCGCGTGGCTGGCGGCCGGATCGGGCGCGAGCGGCGGCTGGCCGGCGCGGGCGCGGATCAGCGCCGCGGTGACGACAGCCTGGGCGGCCAGCAGGCGCAGGGCGGTCGCCAGGTCGTCGCCGTCGACCAGGCGGGCTGTCATCGCCCGCACTACTTCGATCGGCGACCGCGCCAGCAGCGTCGAATCGATGGCGGGCAAGGCGTCGGCGACCTCGAGCCGCGCCCGGCCGAGCCGCGTACCTAGGTCCGCCGGAACGTCGGCGAAGAAACCGTCCCAAAGCAACGCCGTCGCCGCTTCGAAACCCCAGCGCCCGGCAAGCGCATCCAAGGTGTGGCCGCGAATGACCAGCTGCCCAGCGACCCCATCGACATCCGATAGTACGGTCTCCGCCGCCACGACGCCTTCGAGTCCGCTGTTGGCCGCCGACATGCGCCACTCTCCTTGCCATGCTCGGCCGGTCATGAGACGGTCCCGAGTTAGAATCAAGATTGATCAATTTAATCAACATGACGGATTGGATCTCGGCGGGCGAGGCGCTGGCACGGCTGGGCGTGAGGCCGCAGACTCTCTATGCCTATGTCAGCCGTGGGCGGGTGCGGGCCGCCCCGGACGCCGCCGATCCGCGCCGCAGTCGTTATCGGGCCAGCGACATCGCCGCCTTAGCGACCCGCAAGGTGCGTGGCCGCAAGGCCGCCGACGTGGCCGCCGACGCCATCGCCTGGGGCGAGCCGGTGCTGAGCTCGGCGATCGCCACCGTTGACGACGGGCGGCTTTACTATCGCGGTCGTGACGCCGCCCGCCTGGCCGACAGCGAGACGCTGGAGGGCGTGGCCCGGCTGTTGCGCGGCGGGCTCGGAACCGCTGCCCCGCGCGGCCACCGGCCGGCGCCACCTACGTCAGGGTCTCTGCGGCATCGGGCCTTCATCGCCCTGGCCGAGCGGGCCGCGACTACAGCGCCGCTCCGCGAGCTCAGTCCGCGCGCCACTGGCGATGAGGCGGCCTTGCTCCTCGACATTGTCTGCGACGCCATCGCCGGAGAAACCGGCGGCGGGGCCATCCACGAGCGGCTGGGTGCGGCCTGGGGCTGCGGAGCGGCCGGCATCGACCTCATTCGCCGCGCCCTGGTGTTGATGGCCGACCATGAGCTCAACGCCTCGACCTTCGCCTGCCGGGTGGCGGCCTCGACCGGGGCCTCGCTGGCCGCCTGCGCCCTGGCCGGCCTCGCCGCTCTCTCCGGGCCTCTGCATGGTGGAGCGATGGCGGCCGTCGGGGTTCTGGCCGCCGAAGCCGAGCGGCTCGGCCCCGCCGAGGCGGCCGCGGCCCGCCTCGCCCATGGGGTCAGCGCCCCGGGGTTCGGCCATCCCCTGTACCCGGAGGGCGACCCGCGCGCCCGCGCCCTTACGGCCCGATTCGTCGCCCCCGAGCGTCTTGAGGCCCTGCGGTTGGCGATGCGCGAAGCCACCGGGACGCAAGACAATGTCGACTTCGCCCTCTTCGCCCTGGCCGAAGCCCTCAGCCTGCCGGACGATGCGCCCTTCGCCCTCATGGCCCAGGCCCGCTGCGCCGGTTGGACAGCTCATGCCCTCGAGCAGTGGCGGGATGGCCGCTTGATCCGCCCCCGCGCGCGCTATGTCGGGCCGCTCCCGGACGATTGACGGGGCTGCCCGCGCCGCCCTCTATCGGTGGGTGGAGGCGCCGATGAGTCGCAGGTCCGGGCTAGCGGCCCTGGGAGGACTGATTTTGGCGGCCGCCGCGGGCCACGCCCACGGCCGGGCGGTGCTGCAGGCGGCGATCTCCCCGGACGGGACCATCGTCGCTTCGGTCGAGGCTGAACTCACGCCCGCCGGAGCCCTGGCTCGGCGCTTCGACCTGGAACTCCGCACCCTCGGGCCAGTCGGGGCGGAAGTCTCCGTCAAGCTTCCCTGCGCCGACCTGCCGAGTTGCGCGCCCTCTTCCTTGGCCTGGACACCGGACAGCACCCGGATCGCCTTCACCTTGCCGGGGCCTGGACCGCGCCAGCGCACCCTCTATTCGGTTCGGCGCGACGGCGGCGATCTGAAGCGCATTCTGGCTTTCAACGGTCTGCTCGCGGATTTGCGCTACGACAAGACCGGGCGGCTGGCCGCTCTGGCGACCGCCGGGGCGGTGAAGGAGGCCGGAGCGACGCAGGCCGGGGCCCCGATCACCGGCGATCTCGCCGGACCCCCGCCGGAGCAGCGGATCGCCGTCGTCGAGGGCGACAAACTGGCCTTCGTCTCGCCGCCTGATCTTTACGTCTATGAATATGACGAGGCCCCCGACGGAGCGTTCGTCGCTACGGCCGCGCCCGGCGATGGCGACGCCAATTGGTGGATCGCCAAGCTGTACCGCTTCACCGCCGGGTCGACGCGCATTCTCTACGCTCCGGCCAATGCCGCGATGCAGATCGCCGATCCTCGGATTGCTCCCGATGGCGCCAGCGTCGCCTTCATCGGCGGCCTGATGAGCGACTTCGGCTCGACCGGCGGCGATGTCTGGCGCGTCGGCATGACCGGCGGCGTGGCCCGCGATCTCACCGCCGGCGCCAGGGCCTCGGCGCGCTCGATCGCCTTCGGCTGTGACGGAGCCTTGCTCGCCCAGCTGGTGATCGGCGGCGACGAAGCCCTGGCCACGCTCACCGACGCGGGGGCGAAGATCGTCTGGCGGGGCGCCGAGACCCTGGAAGGCCGCGACGCCGGCGTTTCCCTGGCCTGCCCGTCCGGGACGGCGATCAGCGTCCACGAAAATTTCGCCGCCCCACCGCAGATCGAATATGGGACCTTCGGCCGTTTCGCCGGCGACGTGACGCACTTTCAGGAGGCCGCCGGGCCGCCCTTCGCCATCCGCAGCCTGACTTGGCGCAACGAAGGCTTCGACGTCCAGGGCTGGTTGTTGCTGCCCAAGACGGCGCCAGGCGCTCGCGCACCGATGATCACCGTGGTGCATGGCGGACCGGCGGCCGCGGTCACTCCGCAGTTCATCCATGCCGGCCTCGCGCGCGCCTATCTCGCCCACGGCTACGCTCTGTTCCTGCCCAATCCGCGCGGCAGCTTCGGCCAGGGCGAAACCTTCACCCTCGCCAATCGCCGCGATTTCGGCGGCGGCGACCTGCGCGATATTCTCGCCGGCGTCGACGCGGCCATTGCCCAGGCCCCGATCGATGGGGCCAGGCTCGGCCTCACCGGCGGCAGCTATGGCGGCTTCATGGCCATGTACGCGGTCACCCAGACGCATCGCTTCAAGGCGGCGGTGGCCGCGGCCGGGATCAGCGACTGGATCTCCTACTATGGGGAGAACGGCATCGATCAGTGGATGATCCCGTACTTCGGCGTCTCGGCCTATGACGATCCGGCCGCCTATGCGCGCGCCTCGGCCATCCCCTTCATCAAGGCCGTCACCACCCCGACCTTCGCCTACGTCGGAGCGCAGGACATCGAATGCCCGTATCCGCAAACCGAGGAGTTCTGGCATGCGCTGCATGACCTCGGGATACCGACGGCGATGGCCATCTATCCCGGCGAAGGTCACGGGCTGCGCGATCCGGCCCACATCGCCGACGCCGAACGGCGCAGCCTCGACTGGTTCGCGCGCTATCTGAAATAGGCTTCAGCGACCTGCCCAGCGGCGGTCGACCTCGGCCTGCAGCGCGGCGGGGGGGTAGCGTGCGGCCAGGGCCAAACCCTCCAGGCGGATGTCGCGGCCGCCGAACAGCCGCCGCTTCCACCGATAGCCAACCAGATAGACGGCGCTCTCCTGGCGCGTCTGGCCGTCCTGCACATAGCTGCTGACGATGCCGAGCGGGACCGTGCCTCGGCCCTCGGGCCTCGCGCGACGCGCCTCCAGGGCTTTGGCGAGACCAGCGGCGGCCCAGTCGACGGCGATCGCTGGCGCGGCCGCGGTGAGCGCGATCGGCCGATCCGCCACCGCTTTCGGGAACATGAAACTCAGGCTTTCGATGACCTGGCCGGCGGCGGCCGGCTTGAGCGCCAAGCGGCGGCCATCGTCCTCGACCGTCGCCTCCAGAACCAGCGAGTTGGCCAGGCGCTCGGTCCGGGCCAGGTCGGCGGCGTTGCGCGCCGCCTGGGCGTGATCGTGGTGCGCATCCCAATAGTTCAGCCCGGCGATGATCACCGCCGCGACGGCGGCGGCCTCGCCGACCGTCACCCACAACCGCCGACCGCCCTCGGCCATTCAGCCGACCGCGGCCGCCGTCGCCAGCGACTCGGCGTACTGGCCGCCGCGCCGATAGCGCCAGAGATAGGTCGGGATGATCGGCTCCAGGGCTCGGGCGTCGATGCCGAGATCGGCAAGGCCGAGAGCGTCGGCGCTGACGATATTGTCGCCTGCGAGCATCGCCAGTTGGTCGGAGGTGAGCGGCGGGGCCATGAGGCCGCTCGCGGCGGCGAGATCGCCGGTCCGGGCGAGCAGCCTGGCGATCAGGGCCGGCACAGCCACCAAGGGCCGCCGGCGACCGGTCACCTCCAAAACGATCCGCATCAGCTGGGTAAAACTGTAGACGGTCGGGCCGCCAAGCTCATAGGTCGCGCCTGTCGCCGCTGATTGTTCGAGCGCCGCGACCACGCCGGCCGCCACATCGCCGACGAACACCGGCTGCAGGCGCGTCTCGCCACCGCCGATCAGCGGCAGGACCGGCGCGCGCATCGCCAGATTGGCGAAGCGATTGAAGAACGCATCCTCCGGCCCAAACACCACCGAGGGCCTGACGATCGTCGCGGCGGGAAAACCGGCGTGCGTCCGCGCCTCGCCCTCAGCCTTGCTCCGCCCATAGGCGGAAGCCGAGTTGGGATCGGCGCCGATGGCTGAGATCTGCACCAGCGCCCGCACGCCGGCGGCCCTGGCGGCGCTGGCCACCGCGCCTGCCCCGTCGACATGAATGGCGGCGAAGCTTTGCCGACCGCTCTCATAGAGCACGCCGACGGCGTTGATGCAGGTCTGCGCGCCGTCGAGAGCGCGGACGATTGAATCGGCGTCGCGCAGATTGGCCTGGATGATCTCGATCTGGCCGACGTCGCCCAGCATTGGCAGCCGATAGGCCGACCCCGGCCGGCGCACGGCGACGCGGATACGATAGCCGCGCTTGGCCAGGGCGCGGACGATCTGAGCACCCACGAATCCCGAACCGCCGAACACCGTCGCCAGACCGTTCATCACCGTCCTTATCCGCGCCAAGTCCGGGCCTGCGATAAACGAGGCGCGAAAAGGGTGCAACGGCGCGGCCGCCCAGGGTGGCCGAGAGCGGTGAAGGCTATCTCAGGCCGGAATGCGCTCGCGCATCGACGAGTCCTGCTCAGCGGGTCTCATCGTCGTGGCCCACTCAGGCGAGGCTTGGAGAGATCGTTCGCCGTCTCGACCGCAGCGCGACGCCCAGTCCGCCGAGACCAAGAAGCATCAGACCCCAGGTCCCCGGCTCCGGAACGAGCGTCCCGTCGCTGACGAAGTCGTACTGCACTGGGGCCGCGGCGCCGGCGACGAATCCCGGCTGGCCAGCCAACGGCGTGTAGATCGCGCCATTGTTCCCTTCCGTACCGACCTCCAGGATCGTGATCGTGTTGGTGTAGTTTGCTGTCGGCGGTCCCGCGGTGTCCGCACGAGAGTCGAAACCATCGGTATTGTCGGAATAAAAGACCAACGATCCCGTCCCGCGGCCTGGGCCCACCTCGCTGGGATTGAAGCGGATCACGTCGAAAATGGGACCGCCCACGCCGTCCTGCAGGAACACATCGCCCGCCACCAGCCCAGGCGGATTGAACAGGTCGTAGGTCAGGACATTCGTCAGGCCGCCAGGGCCGGGGTCGTTCTGAAGCGCCGAAGCAAGGGGGCTAATTCCATTGAAACCGTTGATGGTCCCGTTTCCATTCTCGTCCACTGAGATCTGAATGGCGCCATTCACGAGCGCACTCGCGCCCGAAGTCGCGGCAATGGCCGCCAACCCGATGGTCGCGGCAGCCAACAACCTAGAAATGACGTGCACGCGCACCCTCCAAAATTCTGACAATGCGGCGCATTGATGGCCTACCAACACACATTGCAGCCCTGATTGCAATTGAAAATCAGCATGTAAAAGGCGCGCGGCCGGGTTGGCGAAAGCTGAACACCGCCGACGCGAGCGGCGAAAGTGGGCGGAACGGCGCGGTCGCCCGGAGCGACTCTTGGCGCCGTTGACCTCCCGGGGTCGGCGCCCTATGCGTCCGGCCCTCGCGCGAAAAGGGCGCGCCCAGGTGGCGGAATTGGTAGACGCGCTGGCTTCAGGTGCCAGTGGCTTAACGGCCGTGAAGGTTCGAGTCCTTTCCTGGGCACCATGGCCGACGATCCGCCTGGCGCGAAGGGAGAGTCGTAGCTTTTGACCCACGTCCTGCACCGCGGAGACCTGCCCGACGGCGCCTTCGCCGGAGTCGCCTCGGTGGCCATCGATTCGGAGACCATGGGCCTGCGGCTCGGCCGCGATCCCCTCTGCGTCGCGCAGCTTTGCGGGCCGGACGGCGAGGCCCATCTCGTGCAGTTCGACCGGAACAGCTACGCCGCCCCCAATCTCAAGCGCCTGCTGACCGATCCGGCGGTGCTCAAGCTGTTCCATTTCGGCCGCTTCGACATCGCCATGTTCAAGGTGCACCTGGGAGTCGTCACCGCGCCGGTCTATTGCACCAAGATCGCCTCGAAGCTGGCGCGCACCTACACCGACCGGCATGGCCTCAAGGACGTGGTCCGCGAACTTCTTGGCGTCGATCTCAGCAAGGCCCAGCAGAGCTCGGATTGGGGGGCGGCGGCGCTAAGCCAGGAACAGATCAACTATGCGGCCAGCGATGTCGTCCATCTGCACAGCCTGAAGACGCGGCTTGACGCCATGCTCGAGCGAGAGGGCCGCATGGAACTGGCCCAGGCCTGTTTCGGCTTCCTGCCCCATCGCGCCCTGCTCGATGTCGCCGGCTGGGAAGACGCCGACATCTTCGATCACGGGCCATGACGGTCATGACCCTGCTCTCCCAGAGCCGGCGCAAACGCGGCCTGCCGCGCGGGAAAGCCCGAGCGCATACAACCGTGGTGCGGGCCTTGCGGGTAATGCTGCCGCTGGCGATGCTGGCGGTGGTGTTGCTGCTGGCTGGGCTGGTGGCGCAACACGCCCTGCGCCGCCAGGCCGCCGCTCACGCCGACGCCGCCACCCCGATTCGGATGACCAATCCGCATTTCTTCGGCCGCGACACCCAGGGCCGCGCCTTCAGCCTGGGAGCGCGCGAGGCCGAGCGCGACGCGCGGCTTCTGCAGGTCGTGTTGCTGTCGCTGCCCACTCTGACGCTGGATTCAGGCGGCGCGCATCCCTCGACCTTGACCGCCGACAAGGGTGTCTATCACGAAGACACCCGCATGCTGCTGCTGCGCGGGCATGTGCGCGGAGCCAATGCCGCCAATGACCGCTTCGCCACCGACCAGGCGCTGATCAATACCCGCACCGGCACGGTGGTCGGCCCGCAGGCGCTGTCGGCCCAGACCAGCCAGGGCACGGTCCATTCCAACGGCTATAATGTGTACAACAAGGGCGCGACCGTGGTCTTCAAAGGCGGCGTCCATGCCCAGCTCAAGACCAAGTAGGTTATGGCGCGGCTTGTCGACCGGCCTTAATAGGTAGCGCCATGATCGCCTTACGCGCCGTCCTCGGCCTCGCCGCCGCCCTCGCCGTCACCGGCCCGGCCGTGGCTCAGCTGGAAACCAACTCCAGCGCTCCGATCGACATCACCGCCAATGAGGCCGAGGTGATCAACGCCAAGTGCCTGGCGATCTGGCGCGGCGCCGCCGAGGCCCTGCAGGGCGATGCGCGCCTGCGGGCCGACACCATCACCGTCTATGAAGCCGCCAAAGGCGGAACCGACGCGGCCGGGCAGCGCGCCTGTGGGGCGACCGAAAAGGTGGTCGCCGAGGGCCACGTCTACTATGTCACGCCAACCCAGAACGCCCGCGGCGACCGAGCTGTCTATTCCGCCGCCGCCGATCAGATCGTCATGACCGGCGATGTCATCGTGGTGCGTGGCGATGACGTAGCCCGCGGCGACCGCCTGGTTATCAAGGTCGCCTCCAAGCAGTTCATCATGGAATCGTCGGCTCACGGAACCGGAACAGGCCGCCGGGTGCGTGGCGTCTTCTATCCCAATAAAACCACCGCCAGCGGACAGGCGCAGCCGGGCGGTCAATGAACGACGCCAGCACCCTGGCCAAGCCCATGGCCGCCGACCCCGACGCCAAGGGCGAAGGCCTTGTCGTCGATCGGATCGGAAAGTCGTTCCGCAACCGCGCCGTGGTCAAGGGTGTCAGCCTGCACCTGGCGCGCGGCGAAGTGGCCGGCCTGCTGGGCCCCAACGGGGCTGGCAAGACCACCTGTTTCTATATGATCACCGGCCTGATCGCCGCCGACTATGGGACGATTTTTCTCGACGGCCTCGATATCACCAATCAGCCGATGTATCAGCGCGCCCGCGAAGGCCTCGGCTACCTGCCGCAGGAAACCTCGATCTTTCGCGGCATGACCGTCGAGCAGAACGTCATGGCGGTGGTCGAGATGCGCGAGAGCCGCCGCGACAAGGTGCGCGCCATCACCACCGAGCTGCTCGAGGAACTGCACATCGACCACCTGCGGCATTCGGCGGCGGTGTCGCTGTCCGGCGGCGAGCGCCGGCGGGTGGAGATCGCCAGGGCGCTGGCAAGCGAACCCTCTTTCATGCTTCTGGACGAACCCTTCGCCGGCATCGACCCACTGGCCATTTCGGATATCCGCGACGTCATCGGCTATCTGCGTAAGCGCGGCATCGGCATTCTGATTACCGATCACAATGTTCGCGAGACCCTCGACATCATCGACCGGGCCTCGATCATCCACGCCGGCGAGGTGCTGTTTGAAGGCTCGCCGGAAGAGATTCTCGCCAACCCGGAGGTCCGCCGCGTCTACCTCGGCGACCGCTTCAGCTAGGCCGGTAAGGCGAGGCTTGACACCTATCCCGCCGCGGCGCGTTGATGAGCGTATGCGCATCCAAGTGTCGGGCAAACACGTCGATGTTGGAGATGCGCTGCGCACCCGCATCGGCGAGGATCTAACGGCCAGCGTCGGCCGGTTTTTCGAGCGCGGCGGCGACGCCGAGGTGACGGTCAGCCGCGATGGGCACGGCTTCCGCGTCGACTGCGTGGTTGCCCTGGCCAGCGGCCAGAGCCTGCAAAGTCACGGCCTCGGCGGCGACGCTCGGGCCGCTTTCACCCAGGCGCTCGACAAGATCGTGGTCCGCATCCGTCGCTATAAACGCCGCCTGAAAAGCCATACCGACGCCGCCAACGCCAGGGCTGCCGAAACCGCGGCCCTGATGGTGATCCGCGCCCCGGGCGAGGGTGACGACGAGTTCGATGGCTGGGAGGAAGGCGACGATGGCGCCCCGCCCTCGA
>DATBOH010000104.1:0-8476 GCA_036553915.1 Caulobacteraceae bacterium
CGTCCGGGCCGCCGTTCTGGAGGGCGTCGGCGCGACCTGGGCCGCCGCCACCACCACCGTGGACGTGACCGCCGAGATGGCCGCCCAGGTCGTCTTCACCCTGTTTGGGTTGGCGGTGCTGGGCCTGCGCCTGGGTCACGACTCAATCGTGGCCAAGCAAGCGCTCGCCGGTGTCGCCATGACCGCCGCCGCGATCGTCGCCTTCGCGGTTCTGCAACGCCGCGGGGTCAGCAATGTGGGAGCCCTGATCGAGCGCTTCGCTCCCGGCGTCGGATCCCACTTCGCCGACACCAGCGCCCTGATCGGCGCGATCCACGCCCGGCCGGGCCGCCTCGCCCTGGCGGTGCTCCTGCACCTCCTGGCCTGGATCGCCAGCGCCCTTGGCGCCTGGCTGGCCCTCGCCGTTGGCGGCGTTGCGGTTGGCGCGGCCGACATCATCGGCCTGGAAGCCTTGATCATGGCCGTGCGCAGCGCCGCTTTCCTCGCTCCCATGGGTATCGGCGTTCAGGAGGCCAGCTACGCCTTGCTGGGGCCGCTGTTCGGCCTCGGCCCCGAGTTGGCGGTCGCCCTGTCGTTCATCAAGCGGGCGCGCGAGCTGATCGTCGGGGGGCCGGTGTTGGCCCTCTGGCAGGTCCGGGAGGGCCGCCGCCTGTTGGCCGCCGGGCGCTGAGGCCGGGTCAGGGGAGTCCATGGGCGGCAGTTCGGGAAGAACCGTCGGTTCGACTCCATGAATTTCGGCCTCGCGGTGCTGCAGATAGCTCGACCGCAGGCTGGCGTAGGGGTCGGCGGCGCCAGACAGGAGCGCTCTCAAATCGCCTTCTGAACCGACCCATTGGTCGAGCCCGCCGGTGACCGCCAGGGCGACGCCGACCTCGGTTCGATACCGGTAGCGAACGAAGTGGACTGGATCGATGGCCGCATCGACCACATTGCCGAACAGGTCGCGGACGCTCGAAGGTCCGATGAGGGGAATGAAGAGATACGGGCCTGGCCGCACTCCATATCGGCCCAATGTATCGCCGAACGAGCTTGGATGATGGCGCCAGCCGGCGCGGGCCGCCACGTCGATCATGCCGGCCAGACCGACGGTGGTGTTCATCACAAAGCGCGCCGTGGCCCGGCCGGCGCGCGCCGGCCTGACCTGCAGCATGTCGTTTATCGCCACCTCGGGTTCGGAGAGGTTGGTCAGGATATTGTGGATGGCGTGCCCGATCGGGCCGGGCGTCAGCTTGTGGTAGATCCAGGCGACGGGGCCGACGAGATAGCGGTTGAGGACCTGCTGGATCGCAAAGCCGCCGCGATTGATGTGTTCAAGCGGATCGCCCGGCGTATGGGCTCTGGCGTTCGTCGAGGGCGCCGCCGCTATCAACGCCAGCGCCAGCGTAGCCCCCCTCGCTCCGGCGATATCCCTGCGCTTTGACCTCATGGCTGGGAGGCGGTAGCGGCCGCGAACGCACAAGGCAACAATGCGCCGCGCCGAGCCGTTGTCAGGCGCATCGCCACTTGTGGTTCGAATCACTAGTCTAAGCTGCGCCTGGCCACGCCGCTCGCGGGGACAGTGGCAAGCTGGGAGCGCCGATTGACGGAGAATTTCGCGTCCGAAATATCGCAACGCCCATCGCGGGTCGAACGCTGGGTCGGCCTGTGCGCGCGCCACGCTGCGTTGGTGGTGGGGGGAGTCGTGATACTGGCCGTGGCCGCGGCTTTCTATGTCGCCACCCACTTTTCCCTCAGCAGCGACACGCAGAACCTGTTGTCGATGAAGCTGCCCTATCGCCAGCGCGCCGCTGCTTTCGATAGGCTGTTTGAGCCGCAGAACGACCAGATCGTCATGGTCATCGACGGTCAGACGTCCGAACTCGCCGAAGCCGCGGCGGCGGCCTTGGAACAGAAAATCGCCGCTCGGACAGACCTGTTCCGCACCGTCAGTCGCCCAGAGGGCGGCTTTTTTCTGCGTGAGGGTCTTTTGTATCTGCCGACCGCAGAGGTCCGCAAGCAGATGGATCAGCTCGTGGCGGCGCAACCGTTCCTGGGCCCGTTGGCCGCCGACCCGAGCCTGCGCGGCCTGATGTCGACGCTCTCGACCGCCGCTACTGGGGTCAGCGCCGGTCAGGCCAAGCTCGATCAACTGGCGACGCCGATCGCGGCCCTAAGTTCAACGATTGACGCCGTTCGGGCCGGAAAGCCGGCCTGGTTTTCCTGGAGCGCCCTGCTCTCGAACGAGCCGGCCGGGCCGGCGACACGGCGCCGATTGGTTCTGGCCACGCCGGTGCTCGATTTCAGCCATCTCGAGTCCGGATCCAAGGCCAGCCAATTTATCCGCGACACCACCGACGCCCTGAGGCTGGACGCCGCCCACGGCGTCGCCGTCAAGCTCACCGGACCCATTCCCCTCCAGGACGAGCAGTTCGGGTCGATCGCGCGCAATGCCGGCGCTATCGCCGCCGTCGCCCTGGCGGCCATTCTTTTCATGCTGTGGATGGCCGTGCGCGCCCCCAAGCTCATTGGCGCGATCCTCGCCACCATGCTGATTGGCCTGGTGGCCGCCTCGGCGATCGGCCTGCTGATCTTTCACAAATTCAACGTCATTTCGGTCGCCTTCATCCCGCTGTTCGTCGGCCTCGGCATCGATTTCGGGATCCAGTTCACGGTTCGCTTTCGCACCGAGTTCAAGCCTGGCCGCGATCTCGACGCCGCCCTGAGAGCCGCGGGAGCCGGGATGGGCCGCTCACTGATCCTAGCGGCGACCGCCATCGCCGTCGGCTTCCTGGCCTTCGCGCCCACCGCCTATCTCGGCGTCTCGCAACTCGGCGTCATCGCCGGCGTCGGCATGTTCGTCGCCGTGGCGCTCAATCTCACCTTTTTGCCAAGCCTCATTTGCCTGCTGCGACCCGATCCGGCGGCGAGAGCGCCGATTTCGATATCGCTGAGCCGTCTGGACGCCATGCTGCTCTCGCATCGTCGAACCGTGCTGGGCGTCGCGGTGGCGGCGGCGGCCGCCTCGGCCTGCCTGATTCCGTTTCTTCGCTTCGATTTCAATCCGTTCCACCTCGAGAATCCGCGCTCGCAGGCGGTCATCGCCGCCCTGGAATTGATGCACGATCCCAACCTCACGCCCAATTCCATCGATGTCGTCGCCCCGTCGCTGGCGGCCGCCAATAGCTTGGCTCCCAAGCTGCAAAAGCTCTCTGACGTCGCCGCGGTGCGCACGCTTTCGAGCTTCGTGCCCGACGACCAGGCCGCCAAGCTGGCGTCGATCGCCGATGCAGCGCAGCTTTTGGGCTTCAGCCTCGATCCGATCGCCGTCCAGCCGCCGCCGAGCGATGCGCAGACGATCGCGGCGCTCAGGGCTACGGCCGCCGATCTGCGGGCCGCCGCCGCCAAAGGGGGGCCTGCCGCCGCCGGCGCCAAGCACCTGGCGGACGACCTCGGCTGGCTGGCGAGCGCGCCGCCGGAGGCCAGGCTGCGGGCCCGGACGGCGCTCATCCCCGGTCTCGACATCGTGCTCGCTGAAACGCGCAACGCGCTGCAGGCGGCCCCGGTGACGCTTCAGAGCCTGCCGCCGAGCTTGACCCACAATTGGCTGACGCCGAGCGGCGTCGCCCGCCTGTCGATCGTCCCCAAGGGCGACGCCAACGACAATCGCGTGCTGTCGCGGTTCATCGAGCAGGTCCGCACCGTCGCGCCAGAGGTCACCGGCGAATCCGTCGGCATCTATGAGGGCGGCAAGACCATTGCCTGGGCCTTCATCGAGGCCGGGGTGCTGTCGTTTATCGCCATCACGCTGCTGTTGTTCATCGTCCTGAAGCGGCCGCGCTATGTGGCCATCACCATGGCCCCGATCGTCCTGACCGGCCTGCTCACGCTCGGTACCTGCGTCGTCATCCGCCAGCCGCTCAACTACGCCAACATCATCGCCCTTCCGCTCCTGTTCGGCATCGGCGTCGCCTTTCACATCTATTTCGTCATGGCCTGGCGAAACGGGGCGGCGCATCTGCTGCAGTCGAGCCTGACGCGGGCGATCTTCTTCAGCGCCCTGGCCACCGCCACTGGCTTTGGCAGCCTATGGGCTTCGCAGCATCCCGGCACCGCCAGCATGGGCGAGCTGCTGATGATTTCCCTGGTCTTTACGCTCGGATCGGCGCTGCTCTTCCAGCCGGCGCTGATGGGTGATCCGCCATCGGAAAAACCTACTTGAGCAGGCGATCGACCGCCGCGTCGATATGGGCTTCCAGAGCCTTGGCGCCGCCGGCCGCGAGCGGACCGGCGAAGTCGGAACGACGGGTCGTCAACTGGCTGACGCCATCGAAATAGACATCGACGATTTTCCAGCCGCCGCCGCCCTGGCGCATCCGATAGACCAGATTGACCGGGGCGCGTCCGTTGGCCATCAATTGCGACTGGACAATCCGGTCCGGCCCCCGCACCTCGACGTCCGGCTTGACCACGAACTTCTCGCCCGCGAAACGGTCGAAATTGGCGGCGTAGTTGGCCGCCGTCAGGCGGGAAAAGGCGCGGACCAGGGCCTGACGATCAGCCAGCGTCATTCCAGACCACGCTGGACCGACCGCGAATCGCGTCATCAGCGGCAGGTCGAAAACCTCCGCCATCACCGGTTCGAGCTTGCGAAAACGCCCCTTGGAGCCCAGCGACGGGCCGGCCTTCATGGTCGCCAGGAGCGCCGCATCGAGGCTATCGACCCGGGCCGCGGCCGGATCGGCGGCCCAAGCCGGCGCCACGGCGCAAGCCAGGCCCGCGAAGGCCAAGGCGAATAGAGGCGGACGCAGGTTCATGGATCTTCCTTCTCTGGAGCCTCCCTTGTCAGGGCCCTATGGCCATCTTAAGCCGCGCCGGCAACGGGCTGGAAACGCTTATGCGGGTGAAAGAGTCGCAACTGGCCGAGGTCTGGGACCGTGGCTACACCGTGGTCGAGGGCTTTCTTGACCCCCAAACGCTGGCCGAGGCGCAAGCCGCCCTTTGGAATGTCTATCCCCGCCCCGAGGCCTATTTCGCCGATCCGACCGCGCATCCGCGCTTCGCGCGCAGTCAGTTCGCCGGCCTGCGTTTCTTTCCCTATGACGCCTGGGCTCTGAATCGCGTCGCGGTCTATGCCGATCTGGTCGACGCCGCCGAGCGGTTCCTGGGAAGCGACGACATCGAGATCTACAAGGTCGAGCTGTGGGCCAAATATGCCGGCGCCATCGACTACGACCAGCCCCACCACCGCGATTTTGGCAACCACACCCTCGTCGTGCCGCGCGCCGACGGAGCGCATGTGCAGATGACCACATTTATCCTGCTCTCGGATGTCACGGCGCTGGACGGCCCGACCAAGGTGGTGCCGCGGGCGATCGGCCAGACAGTTCCGATCGAGCCGCGCCAACAGCCGATGGGAGCCTTCGCCGAAGAGGAAGTCAGCATCGAGGCCCCGGCCGGCAGCCTGTTCATCTATAAGACCGACATTCTGCACCGGGGTTCGAACTTCAAGGCGCCGGGGCGGTCGCGGTTCGTGATGCTCGTCGACTTCCAGCAGCGCGGTTGGCGCTGGAACGGCAAGATGAACTGGCCGGACCACGCCGAGCGGCCCGGCATGCTTGAGGCGATGGTGAAAATGTCGCCGCGCCAGCGCGACCTGTTCGGCTGGCCGCCGCCCGAGTCCGATTATTGGAACGCTCAGACCCTGCGGGATGTCGCCCTGCGCTATCCGGGCATCGATCTTGGCCCCTACGGAGCCCGATGATGGCGATCGCCGAGCCTATTCTCCACCACTACGACACGTCGCCTTTTTCGGAAAAGGCGCGGGTGATGTTTGGCCGCGACGATCTCGCCTGGGCCTCGGTGATCCAGCCGACAATCATGCCCAAGCCCGACCTGACACCACTGACCGGGGGCTACCGGCGCATTCCGGTGCTGCAGATCGGGGCTGATCTCTATTGCGATAGCCAGATCATCATGGCGACAATCGCCGCTCTTGGCGCAGGAGAAGCCGCGTCCGGACTCGATTGGGCGGTGAATCTCTGGGCCGATCGCCTGTTTTTTCAGGCCTCGGTGGGGCTCATCTTCGGCGAGATCGGCGCGGCCGTCCCCCGCGCCTTCATTGAGGACCGTGAGCAACTCATGGGCCGGTCCTTCGATGTCGCCGCCATGAAGGCGGCGGCTGAGCCGCTCAAGGCGCAGTGGCGCGCCCAGGCCAGCTGGATCGATGACGCCCTGGGCGACGGCGGCCTCTTCCTCGGCGGCGAGCGGCCCGGCGTCGCCGACGCGGCCGCCTACATGAATCCCTGGTTTTTGAGCCAATTCACGCCCCACCTGGCCGAGGAGCTTTTCTCAGGGCTCGATCGCCTCAAGGCCTGGATGGAGCGGCTTCGGGGCCTCGGTCATGGCCACCGCCGAGAGATTACGCCGGCCGAAGCGCTGGTTGTCGCCGCCCGCGCCGAACCGGCCGCCAAGACTACCCACGACCAGAGGGAGAGCTTCGGCATGACCCCGGGCCAGGCGGTGTGCGTCAGGGCCGACGACTACGGGCGCGACCCGATCGAAGGCGTCCTCGTCGCCATCAACCGCAACGCATTGACCATCGCCCGTCGCGATGAACGTCTGGGCGCCCTGCACCTGCATTTCCCGCGCGCCGGCTACATCGTCGCGCGCATCTGAACGGTCAGACATTCTTCCAAGACAAGGCGTGGCGCCGTCAGGCGGCCGATGCTACTCGCTGGCGCCTCAGATGAGGACGAGGCCGATATGTTGGCTGGGCGTTGGATTGTCGGAACGGCTCTGGTTCTGGGGTGGAATGGATCGGCATTGGCTCAGCCGACCGCGATGCTCGGCTTTTCGACCAACAGCGCTGCCGCCGAACGGGCGCTTGAGACCCGCTTCGACGCCAACCTTTCGGCCGACGCGATCCGTGACCGGATGAAGCTGATGGCGTCTGAACCCAATCAGGTCGGCTCGCCGCATGACAAAGCCAACGCCGAATTCACCTTGGCCCAGTTCAGGGCCTGGGGCTGGGACGCCCATATCGAGAGCTTCAGTGTCCTGTATCCGACGCCGAAGACAGAGCTTCTGCAACTGCTTGGCCCAGCGCCTTACACCGCTTCGCTGACCGAACCGCCGATCCCGGGCGACCCGACCACCTATCGTCAGCAGGGCGCTCTGCCGGCCTGGAACGCCTACGGCGGCGATGGCGATGTCACCGCCCCGCTCGTCTATGTGAACTACGGCATGCCTGCCGACTACCAGGCGCTTCAACGCATGGGCGTTTCGGTGAAAGGCAAAATCGTGATCGCCCGCTATGGGGCCGGATGGCGCGGCCTGAAACCCAAGCTCGCCTATGAACATGGCGCGGTCGGCTGCATCATCTATTCCGATCCCGCCAACGACGGCTTCGCCACCGGCGAGCCCTATCCGGCGGGCCCTTCGCGCCCGGAATTCGGCCTGCAGCGGGGATCGGTGGCCGACATGCCGGTCGAGGCCGGCGATCCGCTGACCCCAGGCTATGGATCGGTCGAAGGCGCCCCGCGCATTCCGCTCGCTCAGGCCAGGGTGATCCTCAAAATCCCGGTTCTGCCGATCTCTTGGGGCGAGGCCATCCACTTCCTCCGGGCGCTGAGCGGACCGGTGGTTCCGGCCGCCTGGCGTGGCGCGCTGCCGATTACCTATCACGTCGGCGGACAAGGCGCTCTGGCGCACCTGGTGGTTCAGGCCAACTGGGACCAAAAGCCTCTCTACGATGTCGTCGCGGTGATGAAGGGCGCACGCGAGCCGGACCAATGGATCATTCGCGGCAACCATCGCGATGGCTGGGTGTTCGGGGCCCAGGATCCGCTGGCGGGGCAGACAGCGATGATGGAGGAAGCCAAGTCGCTCGGCGCCCTGGCCCAGAAGGGCTGGCGACCGTCGCGAACGATCGTCTACGCCAGCTGGGACGGTGAAGAACCGGGGCTCTTGGGGTCGACCGAATGGGCCGAACAGCACGCCGCTGAGCTGCGGGCCAAGGCCTTGATCTACATAAACTCCGACACCAACGACCGCGGCTTCCTGAGCGCCGGGGCCAGCTACACGCTGCGGGACCTTTTCGACGGCGTGGCCGCCGACGTCCCCGACCCTGAGGCGCGGGTGAGCGTCCGCGACCGGGCCCTCGCCAAGCTGGAGGTGGTCGCCGCCGACCCCGGCGCCGGCGCTGAGCTGAAGCGCGTGGCGGCCGAAGCGCGGCGCAGCGGCCTCATGCCGATCGGCGACCTCGGTTCGGGTTCGGACTATTCGGCCTTCGCCGAGCATCTGGGAATCGCGTCGATCAACCTGGGCTTTGGCGGCGAGGGCCAATCCGGCGGGGTCTATCATTCAGCCTATGACACCTATGACCATTTCGCCCGCTTTGGGGATCCTGGCTTTGTCTATGGCGTGACTCTCGCGAAGACCGCCGGCCGCCTCGTGCTGCGAGCCGCCGACGCCGAGGTGGATCCGCTGAAATTTGACA
>DATBOH010000110.1:0-2875 GCA_036553915.1 Caulobacteraceae bacterium
CACGAGCACCCGGCCTTGACCGTTGAGGCGGCTCTCGGCGTCGGCGATGGCCTTGCGCACGGCCACGCATTCCATCGGCTTGCCGTGGCCGAAACGGACATTCTCAAGCTTCTGCGGCACCGGTTGGAACTGGCGGGCCAGGGCGCTCATCCGCTTGTCGGAGCGGACCAGCTCGGCGAGCACCTGCAAGGCGGCGATGAGGCCATCGCCGGTGGTCGAATAGTCGCTCATGATGATGTGGCCCGACGCCTCGCCGCCGAGGTTGAAGCCGCCCTCCCGCATCCTCGCCATGACATAGCGATCACCCACCGCCGTGCGCTCAAGCTTGAGGCCGCGTTCGGCCAGGAACCGCTCCAAGCCGAGATTGGACATCACCGTGGCGACGACGCCGCCGCCCTGCAGCCGGCCCTGGTCGGTCCAGGCCTTGGCCAACAAGGCCATGATCTGGTCGCCATCGACCACATGGCCGCGTTCGTCGCAGATCAGCAGCCGGTCGGCGTCGCCATCGAGAGCGATGCCGATATCGGCGCGGTATTCGCGCACCGCCGCGACGATCGCCGCCGGATAGGTCGAGCCGGATTCTTCATTGATGTTAAAGCCGTTCGGCGAAACGCCGATCTCCTTGACCTCGGCTCCGAGCTCGTAAAGCGCTGTCGGGGCGACGCGGTAGGCGGCCCCATGAGCGCAGTCGATCACCACCCGCAGTCCATTGAGGCTGAGGCTGCGCGGCAGGGTCGCCTTGACGATCTCGACATAGCGGGCCTGAGCCTCGTCCATGCGGGCGACGCGGCCGAGCTGCTTGGGCGTCGCCAGGCCCTCCTGCAAGCCCTCATCCATGAACGCTTCGATGCGCGTTTCCATCTCGTCGGAGAGCTTGTAGCCGTCGGGCCCGAACAGCTTGACGCCATTGTCAGCGAAGTTGTTGTGCGAGGCCGAGATCATCACGCCAAGATCGGCGCGCATCGAGCGCGTCATCATCGCCACGGCCGGTGTAGGCAGGGGCCCAAACAGGCGCACGTCCATGCCGACGCTGGTGAAACCGGCCACCAGGGCCGGCTCGATCATATAGCCCGACAGGCGGGTGTCCTTGCCAATCACCACCAGGTGGCGACGATCGTCGGCCGAGCGAAACAGCTTGCCGGCCGCCAGGCCGACGCGCAGGGCGACCTCGGCGGTCATGGGGAATCGATTGGCCTGGCCGCGAATACCGTCAGTGCCGAAATAGGATCGCTTTTTCATCCGTCCTTCCGCTTCGACGCACCTTGAGAAACGTCACGAAACCAAGCTTTTTTGAGGCTCTAGCGCGGCGATGCTAAAGGCCGCCAGGCCCGCTAGAGCACTCCCGCTTAGACGAAATCGTCTGAGCGTCGATAATTTGCTCTAGAATCCAACGTCTAGACCCTGATTCAACGTTTCCATCCGTTCCGTGTAGACGCTCCAGGCTCTGGGCCAGTCTAGGCCGGGCCGGCGGTGAAGACAAAGACCCCAAGGAAGACCAAGCCATGTGCGGAATCATCGGCATCGTCGGATTGGAGCCGGTCACGCCGCGGCTGATCGAAAGCCTCAAGCGACTGGAATACCGCGGCTACGATTCCGCGGGGGTCGCCGGGGTGGTCGCCCCAACGCGGGTCGAACGGCGGCGCGCCAAGGGCAAGATCCGCGAACTCGAAAAGCTGTTGGCCGCGGAGCCTCTCGCCGCCACGGTTGGCATCGGCCACACTCGCTGGGCCACCCATGGCGCGCCCTCGGTGATCAATGCCCACCCGCAGACCGCTGGCCGGGTGACCGTGGTTCACAACGGCATTATTGAGAATTTTGCGCCGCTCAAGACCGAACTGGAGGCGGAGGGCCGCCGCTTCGAGAGCCAGACCGACACCGAGGTGGTCGCCCACCTGATCGACCGCGAGATCAGCCATGGCGCGACGCCGCTCGCCGCTCTGAAGGCCACCCTCGACCGCCTGGCGGGGGCTTACGCCCTGGCGGTGCTGATAGAAGGCGAGGATGCGATGATCCTCGGGGCTCGGCGGGGCAGCCCGCTGGTGGTCGGCCACGGCGAGGGCGAAATGTTCCTTGGCTCCGACGCCCTGGCCGTCGGCCCGTTCACCCAGCGCGTCACTTACCTTGAGGAAGGCGACTATGTCGCCATCGATCACGACCAGGCGCTGATCTTCGCCGCCGACGGCTTGCCGGTGCAACGCCCGACGCGCCAGGTCGCCGCCTCGGCCGCCCTGGTCGAGAAGGGCAACTACCGGCACTTCATGGAAAAGGAGATCCACGATCAGCCGGACGCCTGCCAACATACCCTGGCCAGTTACATCGACCCGATCGCCGGCCGCGCGATCCCGCCCGGCGGATTCGAATTTGCGGGCGTGGAGCGTCTGCAGATCCTGGCCTGCGGGACCGCCTTCTACGCCGGCCTGATCGGCAAATATGTGTTCGAGAGCCTGGCCGGCCTGCCCACCGACGTCGAAGTGGCCTCGGAATTCCGCTATCGCAGTCCGGCGGTGGCGCGGGGCACCCTGGCGGTGGCCATTTCGCAATCTGGCGAGACGGCCGACACCCTGGCCGCCTTGCGCTGGTGCAAGGCCGAGGGCCTGCCGACGGCGGCCCTGGTCAATTCCCACGAGAGCAGCATGGCGCGCGAAGCCGACCTGGCGTGGCCCACCAACGCCGGGCCGGAGATCTGCGTGCTCTCGACCAAAGCTTTCATCGCTCAGGTCTCGGCCCTGCTGGCCCTGGCGGTGGCGGCGGCCCGCCGTCGGGGCCGGATTGACGCACCCGAGGAACAGCGCCTGGTCGGCTTGTTGCTGGAAGCCCCGCGACTGCTGGCCGACGCCATCGCCGCCGTCGAGGACCAGGTGCGCCCGATCGCGCA
>DATBOH010000114.1:0-10284 GCA_036553915.1 Caulobacteraceae bacterium
ACCTCATCTACACTCATATCTCGGCCCGGCTGCCGACGCCTGACCACGCTTTCCTGATCAATCCCTATGGCTTGTATTTCGATGAGATCACCGCCTCTTCGCTGGTGAAAATCGATGTCGAGGGCCGCATCCTCCAGGAGACCGACTATTTCATAAATCCGGCTGGGTTCACGATTCACTCGGCGGTGCATACCTCGCGCGATGACGCCCATTTCGTCATGCATTTGCACACCGACCAGGGCGTCGCCGTCTCGGCTCAGAAGGAGGGCCTGCTGCCACTCAGCCAGCACGCCCTGATCATCCGCCCCCAGGTCGCCTATCACGACTACGAGGGCATCGCTCTCAATCATGACGAGCGCGAGCGGCTGGTCGCCGATCTGGGCCAAAGCAACACCATGATCCTGCGCAACCATGGCACCTTGGCGGTCGGTCGAACCGCCGGCGATTGCTGGATCCACATGTATTATCTGGAAAAGGCCTGCCTGCAGCAAATCAAGGCGATGTCAGGCGGCCGCGCCCTCCTGAGCGAAGCGTCGGCGTCCGCTCAAGAGGAGGTCCGAAACCAGGTCCGTACTGGCATGGGCGGCGCTCTGGCGTGGCCTGGCGCTTTGCGTCGCCTCGATCGATTAAGCCCAGGCTACGACGCCTGAGCCTCGAATAGCTCAAGCTGGGAGCTGGCCGGTCGCGGCGGCCTGAACTGGCCTAGATCGAGGGCCGGCGAGGGGCGGTCGAGACCGAAACGGCGCTTGGCGAGGGCGAACCGGCGGGCGAAGATCTCCGCGACCGGACCTTCGCCTTTCATCCGCGAGCGCCAATTGGGATCGTAGTCGCGGCCGCCGCGCATCTGCCGCACCAGCGACATGACCCGCCGCGCCCGGTCGGGCGCCGCGTCCTCGATCCATGCGCGAAACAGATCCTTGATCTCGCGCGGCAGCCGCAACATCACATAGCCGGCCCCACTGGCCCCGGCCGCGGCGGCCCGTTCCAGCACCGCCTCCATCTCGTGGTCGTTGAGGGCTGGTATGGCGGGCGCGAACATTACAGCCGTCGGAGCGCCAGCCGCGACTACCGCCGCCAGGGTGGAGAGACGCCGTTCCGGAGTTGAGGCCCGGGGCTCCATGGCCCGCGCCAGCTTGCGGTCGAGGCTGGTTATCGAGATCGCCACCTTGGCCAGGCCGCGCCTGCCCATTCGGCCCAGGATATCGGCGTCGCGGGCGATCAGGGCCGATTTGGTGATGATCGAGAACGGATGTCCGGCGGCTTCGAGGACTTCAAGCAGTTGCCGCGTCACCCCCAGCTTTCGCTCGGCCGGTTGATACGGGTCGGTGTTGCCGCCGATATGGATCGGCTTTGCTCGATAGGCCGGCGCCGCCAGTTCTTTGGCCAAGAGCCGCGCCGCGTCCGGCTTGAAGAACAGCCGGCTTTCGAAATCGAGCCCGGGCGATAGTCCGACATAGGCATGGGCTGGCCGGGCGTAACAATAGATGCAGCCATGCTCGCAGCCGCGATAGGGGTTGATCGAGCGGTCGAAACCAACGTCGGGGCTGTCGTTGCGGGCGATGATGGTCTTGGCGCGCTCGGCCGTGAGCGTGGTGCGCAGCGGCGGAGAGGCCGCATCGTCCTCGGTCCAGCCATCATCGAAGGCTTCGGCCGACAAGGCCTCGAACCGGCCGCTGGCGTTGCTTTTGGCCCCGCGACCACGCGGCGAATGAGCAGGCTGAGACACGTGTCAAATGTAGGTTCTCAAACGGAACAAAGCAAGAACTTACATATAGGAATCCAGGCCATCGAGGCGCACGCGCACGGCGAGAAAATCCACCCAAGCCTGTTTCTTGGCGGACGGTTGGCGAAGCAGGAACGCCGGGTGCAACGTCGCGAGAGCAGGGATCGCCAGATCGCCGTCTACGGCGCGCCATTCGCGCCATTGCCCGCGCAGCGCAAGGATACCGCCGGTCAGCTTCAGCACCGACCGGGCGGACGCAGCCCCAACGCACAAAATCAGTTTTGGCGCGACCAGGGATATGGCCCGTTCGAGAAAGGGCGCGCAGGCCTGTTGCTCTTCGGGGGTCGGCGTGCGGTTGCCTGGCGGGCGCCAGAACACGGTGTTGGTGATCAGCACCCGGTCGGCGAGTTGGGCGGCGGCGATCATCCGATCGAGCAGTTTGCCGGCCCGACCGATGAAAGGCAGGCCAGCGGCGTCCTCATCGGCGCCCGGGGCCTCGCCGATGATCATCACCTCCGCGGTCTCCGAACCGCGCCAGCAAACCGCTTGACGCGCTCCCTGGGTTATGAGGCCGCAGCCTTCAAAGGCGGCGATGGCGGCCGCCAAGGCGTTGAGATCGGCCGCGGCCGCCGCTGCCATCCGGGCTTGCTCAAGATCGAAGGCGGGGGGTGGATCGCCGCCAATAGCCGCCGTCGCGGTGACGCGCGCCTGCGGACGGGCGGCCGTGCGATCGCATGGCCCCTCGGCGTAGAGCGAATCGACGCCGGCGTCGGCCCAAAAGGCGAGAAGGCTTTCGGCGTGACGCAGATCCATCGCCGCCCTGCTTACACCGCCGGCAGGGTGAGCGCATCGGCCAAGGCCCTTGACCCTAGCGGCCGCGGCTTCGATTAAGACGGCTGTTACTGACCGGCTGGAGAAGGCCATGAGCGAGCCAGCGTCCCGCGAGGCCATGGACTATGACATCGTCATTGTCGGAGCGGGTCCCGCTGGTCTCAGCGCCGCCATTCGTCTCAAGCAACTGGCGTCGGCGGCCGGGACCGGGGTTAGCGTTGCCGTAGTCGAGAAGGGTTCGGAGGTCGGGGCGCACATTCTTTCGGGTGCGGTGATCGATCCCAAGGCCCTCGACGAGCTGATTCCCGACTGGAAGGCGAAGGGCGCGCCGCTGGAGACGCCGGTCAGCGAGGATCGCTTTCTGGCCCTCGGACCGCAGGGAGAGGTTCCGGTGCCGATGTGGCCGATGCCGGACTTTATGCACAACCGCGGTTGCTACATCGCCTCGTTGGGCAATCTGTGTCGGTGGCTGGCCGGTGAAGCTGAAGGCCTGGGGGTCGAAATCTATCCTGGCATGGCCGCCTCCGAGGCGGTGTTCAGCGCCGATGGGGCGCTCAAGGGCGTCGTCGCCGGAGTGTTCGGGATCGGCCGCGATGGCGAACCTGGGCCGGATTTCCAGCCTGGGCTGGAATTGCACGCCAAATATACCCTGATCGCCGAGGGCGCGCGCGGATCCCTTTCCGAACAGCTTCAAGCCCGCTTCGGTCTCACGGAAGGCCGGGAGCCGCAGAAGTACGGCATCGGTCTCAAAGAGCTGTGGCAGGTGCGGCCCGAGAATTTCCAGCCTGGTCTGGTGCAGCACACCGTGGGCTGGCCGCTGGACGCGCGCACCGGCGGCGGCAGTTTTCTGTATCACTTCGGGGATCACTACGTGGCCGTCGGCTTCGTCGTGCATCTCAACTACGCCAATCCATGGATATCCCCATTCGATGAATTCCAGCGCGCCAAGCACCATCCGGCCATTCGCTGTTTTCTCGAGGGTGGCAAGCGCATCGCCTATGGGGCGCGGGCGATCACCGAGGGCGGTTATCAGTCGGTGCCGGCCTTGGCCTTTCCGGGAGGGGCCCTGATCGGCTGCGCCGCCGGCTTCGTCAATCTGCCCAGGATCAAGGGCACCCACAACGCCATGAAGACTGGCATGATGGCCGCCGAAGCAGCTTTCGAAGCTCTGGCTGCGGGGCGCTCAGGCGATCGCCTGGACGCCTATCAAAACGCCTACGACACTTCCTGGGTGCGTAAAGAATTGCATCAGGTGCGCAACGCCAAGCCGCTGTGGTCGCGCCTGGGCACCTGGCTCGGCAGCGCGGTCATCGTCTTCGATCTCAACATGACCCGTTGGCTGGGCGGATTTTCACTCTTCGGCACGCTCAAGCACGGCAAGAGCGACGCCCAGGCCACAGGCGTCGCCAACGACTACAAGCCGATCGTCTATCCTAAGCCCGACGGGGTCCTGAGTTTCGACAAACTCTCCAGCGTCTTCCTGTCATCGACCAACCATTCCGAGAACCAGCCGGCCCACCTCAAGCTCAAGGACGCCGACACCCCCATAAAGGTCAATCTGCCGATCTATGGCGAACCCGCGCGGCTCTATTGCCCGGCCGGCGTCTATGAGGTGCTGTACGACGAGGCGGGGGCCAATCCGCGCTTTCAGATCAACGCCCAGAACTGCGTGCATTGCAAAACCTGCGACATCAAGGATCCGTCGCAGAACATTGTCTGGACGACGCCCGAAGGCGGCGGCGGCCCGAACTATCCGAATATGTGAGACTGATGCGGCTCCCTACGCCTCCGATTCTGATCTTGGCCAGCTTGTCGTTGGCCGCCTGCGCCACCACCGGGTCGCCGCCGGCGGCGACCCGGGGCCAGAGTGATGCCGCCAGCGTTCCAGCCTCGATTTCCGGCCAGTCGGCCTATGGCCTGTTTCTGGCCGGGCAGATGGCGATCAACAATGGCCAGGGATCGCAGGCGGCCGCCTATTTCGGAGCCGCCGACCAGGCCACGAAGGCTCCGGATGCGTCGGCCCTGCTTCAGGCTCATACCTTCACCGCAGCGCTGCTGGCCGGAGACGTGAAGGGCGCGGCGCAGATGACGCCGCTCGCCGTCGATGACCCCGAGGCTCAACGGCTCGCGTCTCTGGTTCGGGCGGTCGAGGATCTGGCTGAGGGCGCCGGGGCTCGGGCGCGGGCGGCGCTTGTCAACGGCGAGATCGCCGCTCCGCACGCGGTCGCTGCAGCCCTGTTGGCGCCCTTGGCCGCCGCCCAGGCCGGTCAGGCCGAGGCCGCCATCGCCTTGCCGGTGTTCAACAGCGATCCGGTGGCCAGCTTTTTCGCCTCCTTGGATCAAGGGCTGCTCTTCGAGCGCGCCCACCGCTATGACGAGGCCGAGACGGATTTCCGCGCCCTGATCGAGCGCGGCGATCCCGGGGCCGTCGCCAGCCGCAATCTTGGCGCGTTTCTCGAACGCCGCGGCCGCTTCGCCGACGCGGTAGCCACCTATGACCAGGCGCTGGGCCGGATGCCCGGAGACGCCACTCTGCTTGCGGACCGAGCCAGAGCCGCCGCACACCGGCCCGCTCCGGCGTTGCCGGACGTGCGTCAGACGGCCGCCGAAGCGATGACCGGCCTGGCTTCCACGCTGGCGGTCGCCAAGCAAAGCGAGGAGGCGGTGGTCTATCTGCGCCTGGCGTTGCGCCTCGACCCTGGTCAGGATCCGGCCTGGCTGCTGCTCGGCGATATCCTGGGCAGCATCGGTGACAAGGCCGGCGCGGTCAGCGCCTATCTGCAGCCCAAGCCCGGTTCGCCAGCTTTCGTCGCCGCTCGGGACAAGCTTGCTTGGTCGTACCAGGCCGATGGCCGCAAGGATGAGGCCCTGGCCGCCGCCAAGGCGGCGCAAGATGGCGATCCAGACAGCAAGGCCGCGGCCACCACGGTCGCCGACCTGCTGCGCGCCGATGAACGCTATCCTGAATCAGAGACCGTGCTCGATCACCTGATCGATGAGGAGGGCCAGACTCCTGATTGGCGCCTCCTGTATATGCGCGCCGTCGACTATCAGGAAAGCGATCGCTGGGGCCTCGCTGAGAAGGACCTCGTCAACGCTCTTAAGCAACAGCCGGAAGAACCGGAATTGCTGAATTTTTTAGGCTATTCGTGGATCGATCGCGGCGAGCGGCTGCCGGAAGCGCTGGCGATGGTGCAAAAGGCGGTCGACAACGATCCCCATTCCGGAGCGATGGTCGATTCCCTCGGCTGGGCTTTTTATCGCCTCGGGCGCTTCCGTGAGGCGGTTGAAAAGCTTGAGCAGGCGGCCTCGATGGAGGCGGGCGACCCTGAGATCAACGATCACCTCGGCGACGCCTATTGGCGCGCCGGGCGGCCGGTGGAGGCGCGCTTTCAGTGGAGTTTTGTTCTGACCCTGCAGCCGGACGCCAAGCTGCGGGCCAAGATCGAGACAAAATTGAGGGATGGCCTGCCCGAGCCGCCGCCGGTTGTGGGCTCGTGAGGTCGGCCGGCTTCGCTGCGGCCAAGATCAATCTCTTCCTGCATGTCGGCCGACTTGGCGCCGATGGCTATCATCCAATCTCAAGTCTGGTCGCCTTCGCCGATGTCGGCGACGAACTCAGCTTGCGGCCGGGCGTTCATCCCGATTTGGTCGTGGAGGGCGAGTTCGCGGCCGAGCTCGGCGCGTCGGGCGACAATCTGGTCATCAAGGCCCGCGATCGCCTTTTGGCGGCATTCGATAGGTCGACCCCTCCGTTTGGCATTCGGCTCCTCAAACGTCTGCCGGTGGCCTCCGGCATCGGCGGCGGCTCGGCCGACGCGGCCGCTGCGCTGCGGCTCATCGCCGGCCTGGCGGGCATGGCGCTGACAGATGTCCGGGTGGCCCGGATTGCGTCCGATCTGGGATCGGATGTGCCGGTCTGTATCGCCAGCCGCCCGAGCTTGGTCGCGGGGCGCGGCGAACGGTTGGCGCCGCCCCCGGCGTTCCCCGATCTCCCGGCGGTGCTCGTCAATCCGCGGCGCCCAGTTTTCACCGCCGCGGCGTATCGCGCCTTCGATGCCTTGGAACTGGATCGGACCTTGGCCCCACCAGAGCCGCCGCCCTTGGGCTCGCTCGCAGCCGTCATTGACTGGCTCGGCGCCTGCCGCAACGACCTTCAGGCGCCCGCCGTCGCCCTTGAGCCGGTGATCGCCGAGGTCCTTGACCGGCTGGGCGCCAGCGCCGGCCTGGCGCGGCTCTCAGGTTCGGGAGCGACCTGCTTTGGCCTGTGCGACTCCGTCGCCGCCGCCAAAGCCCTGGCCGACGCGATCGGCGTCGAACGCCCCGACTGGTGGGTGCGCGCCACTGTTCTTGAGGGATCGTCCACATGAGTTTGATATTCCATGGGTATTGGAGATCTACGGCGAGTTGGCGCGTCCGCATCGGCCTGGCGCTGAAGGGTTTGGACTACACGACCGTGGCGCACGATTTGCGGCGGGGTGAGCAGAACGATCCCAAATATCGGCAGCTGGCGCCCCAGGGGCTGACGCCCGCCTTGGAGGCCCCCCAGGGGCCCATCACCCAGAGCGTGGCGATCCTCGAATGGCTTGAGGAGACTGTGCCGACACCGCCTCTGCTTCCGGTCGCGCCTTACGACCGCGCTATGGTTCGCGGAATGGCCGCCCTGATTGCTTGCGATGTCCATCCGCTCAACAACCTTCGGGTCCTCAACGCCTTGCGCGAGAGCTTGGGCGCCGACGACGCGGCGGTGCGGGCCTGGGCCGGCCGCTGGATCGCCGAGGGCTTCGCGGCCCTGGAAGCGCTGACCGCGCGCCACGGCGGAGGCTTCTGTTTTGGCGATACGCCGGGCTTGGCCGATTGCCTGCTCATTCCGCAGATCTATTCGGCGCAGCGATTCGGTGTCGACCTCCTGGCCTATCCACACCTGATGGCCATCGCCGAGCATGCCAGAACCCTGCCGGCCTTCATCGGCACGCATCCCGACAATCAAGCCGACGCCGACCGCTGAGTTGCAACCGCGGCGGCCGCTCAGGGGTTGTGTTCCGGTCTGGGCCTAGGGCCCCTATTGAAGGCAAAATCGATGAACGGTCTCATTCCGCTTGCGGCCATCGCCACCCTGGCGGTGAGCCTCCCGCAACTCGCTTCGGCTCAGATGCAGGATCAACAGCCGGCCAGCCCGCCAGCGTCCGACCAGGGGATGGCGCCTACGCAGGCCGAATCGGCCGCATCTGCGGGCGCCAACACCTCGACGGGGCCAATCCCCGCCGACCAGCTGCCGGCCGGTCAAGCCTCGGCCCTCGCCAACGGCGACAATCAGATGGTCACAAATGGTCCGGTCCCGGATACCCCGGCCAACCGCGCCAAGTATGGCGGCCCGATGTCGCGGGCCGGGCGTCACACCAAGCCCGCCGGCAATTGACGAGAGCGACTTCCTTCTGCAAGGGGCTGTGCCGCCGAAGCGCGCCGCTTCGGTGACACAACCCTAGGAGTCTTGATGCGCTTGATCGTCGTTTTCGCCGCGCTGGCCCTGACACCGGTGTCAGTGCTGGCTCAGAGTTCGCCCGCAGTCTCGGCGACGTCGACGCCGGCGATCGCTGGTGGCCCCAATATCAGCGCCACCCTCAAGGCGTCGCCACAATTCAGCATTCTCGATAAGGCGCTCGACGACACCAAGATCAGCGGCATCCTGACGTCGACTCCCGGTCTGACGCTGTTCGCGCCCACTGACGCGGCTTTCAAGGCCTTACCATCGGCGCAGCTGGCCGCTCTGCTCGATCCGCAAAATCTTGGCGTGCTGCAGAAGGTTCTGACCTATCACCTCGTGCATCTCACACTGTCTACGGCCCAGTTTAAGGGCGGCAAGGGCGCAGTGGCGAGCGTCGAAACCAGCAGCCTGCAACTCGACGGCAGCGGCGCGACGCCCAAGGTCAACAACGCCGACATCGTTCAGCCCGACATCCACACCGGCAATGGCGATGTGATCCAGGTTGTCGACAAGGTGCTGCTGCCGCCGGACGTGACCATTCCAGTGCTCAGCGCCTCGGCCGGCGCACCCGGCTCGGCGGGACGCTAACCATCTAGAGCAAATCATCCCCGTTTGGACGATGCCGTCTGAACGGGGCTTGCTCCAGGTCGCGGGCGGTCGCACTGCTCGCGGCTTCGGGAGGGGAGAGGCGAAAAGTGCCGGCATCGACGTCGCCGCGACCGAAATCGTTTCAGGACATCATCCTGACGCTGCACGCCTATTGGAGCGAGCGCGGCTGCGTGATTCTTCAGCCTTACGACATCGAGGTTGGCGCTGGCACGTTGCATCCCGCGACGGTCTTGCGGGCGCTCGGCCCGAAGCCCTGGCGGGCCGCCTATGTGCAACCCTCGCGCCGTCCCTCTGACGGGCGCCATGGAGAAAATCCCAACCGTCTGCGTCACTTCCACCAGTATCAGGTGATCCTCAAGCCCAACCCCGAGGACATGCAGGAGCTCTACCTTGCCTCGCTGGCGGCGATCGGCATCGACCTTAAGCGCCACGACATTCGTTTTGTGGAGGATGACTGGGAGAACCCGACCGTTGGGGCTTGGGGCCTCGGCTGGGAGGTCTGGTGTGACGGGATGGAAATCAGCCAGTACACCTACTTCCAGCAGGTTGGCGGCCTGGATGTGAGACCGGTGTCGGGCGAACTCACCTACGGGCTGGAGCGTCTGGCCCTCTATGTCCAGGGCGTCGACAGCGTCTTTGACCTCGCCTTCAACGATCCGCAGGGCCCCGATTTCAAAACCTATGGCGACGTGTTCCTGGAGAATGAACGCCAGTTCACCGCCTTCGAACAGGAGACCGCCGACACGGAAATGCTGATGCGGCAGTTCGCCGACATGGAGGTCATGGTGCCACGACTGCTGGCGAGCTTTGGAAGGCGCGGGCAACCCCTGGTTCTGCCGGCCTTCGATCACGTGCTGAAGGCCTCGCATCTGTTCAACGTTCTTGACGCCAGAGGCGCGATCTCAGTCGCTGAACGGCAGAGCTATATCGGCCGCATCCGCGACCTGTGCCGCGACTGCGCCACAGCCTGGGTCGCCATCGAAGAGGCGGACGCTTAGGCGATGCCCGATCTGCTTTTCGAGCTCTTCAGCGAGGAAATACCGGCGCGGATGCAGGCCGGGGCCGAACGCGACCTCGCGCGCCTGGCTGCCGAAGGCTTGCGCCGCGCCGGGCTGCCCAGCCAATTGGTGCAGGCTTTCGCCGGTCCGCGGCGCCTGACGTTGATCGTCGAAGACCTGCCGGCGCGCCAGGAGGATAGCGTCGAGGAACGTCGAGGCCCCCGAATTGGCGCGCCGGAGCGGGCGCTTGAGGGTTTTGAACGAACGACGGGGCTCGGGCGCCAGGACCTCACTCAGAAGGACGGCTTCTGGTTTGCTCACATCGAGCGCCCCGGCCGGGGGACGGCCGAAGCGATCGCCGAAATGGCCCAAGCCATCATCGCTGATTTTCCGTGGCCGAAGTCAATGGTGTGGGGAGAGGGCGAACTTCGCTGGGTCCGCCCTCTGCGACGCATCCTCTGCCTGTTCGACGGAAAGGTGGTCCCGTTCAAGATCGGCCCGGTCATCAGCGGCGATGTCAGCGAAGGGCATCGATTCATGCCCCCAGCCGGCGCCTTCAAAGTTAGTTCAATAACTGAATACAAAGAGTTGCTGCTCTCCCATCATGTGGTGCTGGAATCTTCGGAGCGTCGGCGGCG
>DATBOH010000157.1:0-6483 GCA_036553915.1 Caulobacteraceae bacterium
CGATAGATCATCTCGCCGGTGTCGGGACATTTGACCCACAGATTCTCTGGAGTTTCGCTTCGCGAAACGAACTTGCGCACGCCCGGGGCGATCTTGGCCAGCCAGCCGCCGCGCTCGCGACTCACCGCCGAAGCCGGCGGACGGGCCGGCCGCTTTTTCTTGTCGTCGGTCAGGGCCATGGCGAGCCTCCTGCCCGGGATGAACGCACAGCCTGAGCCATGGCGCCGACACTCGCCAGAACTTTCGCCCCCGGATCACGGTTTAGTGCAAGGCTCTCGGCGACGGCTTCGACAAGCGCCGAGCCGACGACCACGGCCTCGGCCATCGCGGCGATTTCGGCGGCCCGCTGGGGCGTGCGGATCCCGAACCCCACCGCGACCGGCAAGCCGGCGGCGGCCCGCACCGCTTCGATTCGCGTCTTGATGAGCGCGGCGTCCGCCTCCTTGCCGCCGGTCACCCCAGCCACCGAGACCAGATAGACAAAGCCGGCGGTTCCATGGGCGACCGTGGCCAGTCGGTGCGCATCCGTGGTCGGAGTAGCCAGCCGGATCAGCGCCAGATCGTGGCCGGCGAGGGCCCCGGCCAGAGGCGCGGCTTCCTCGGGCGGCAGGTCGACGACGATCAGCCCATCGACGCCGGCTTGCGCGGCGCTGTCGGCGAACCGCTCGAGGCCCATGGCGAGGATGGGATTGTAGTAGCCCATCAGGATGAGCGGAGTCTCGGCGTCGCCGTGGCGAAAGCGGTTGGCCAGCGCCAGAACCCCGGCCGTGGTCATGCCGGCCGCCAGCGCTCGCTGGGCGCCCTTCTGGATGGCCGGACCATCGGCCATAGGGTCTGAAAACGGCAAGCCAAGCTCGATCAGATCGGCGCCGGCGCCCGGCAGCCCCTCCAGCATTCGCCAGCAGGTTTCAGGGTCGGGGTCGCCAGCCACGATATAGGGTACGAAGCCGGCGCGGCCCGCGGCCGCCAGGGCGGCGAAGCGAGCCTCGATCCTGGCCACCGTCACAGACGCTTCTCCAGCCGTGGCGCCAGCTGGCCCAGGTCCTTGTCGCCGCGACCCGAGAGGTTGACGACGATGACGCCGTCGGGGCCGACTTCGCGCGCGAGGTCAGGCAGTCGGGCGAGGGCGTGGGCCGACTCCAGCGCCGGGACGATGCCTTCGAGTTTGGCGCACAGCGCCAGGGCGTCCACCGCTTCATCGTCGGTGGCGATCAGATATTCGGCCCGGCCGACGTCGCGCAGCCAGGCGTGTTCGGGTCCGATGCCGGGATAGTCGAGGCCGGCGGAAATCGAATGGGCCTCAAGGATCTGACCGTCGTCATTCTGCAGCAGATACGAATAGGCGCCGTGCAGGACGCCCGGCCGCCCGCCGCTCAGGGCGGCGGCGTGGCGCCCGTCCAGGCCTTCGCCGGCCGCTTCGACGCCGACCAGCCGCACCGTCTCGTCGGCCAGGAAGGGATGAAAGATGCCGATGGCGTTCGAGCCGCCGCCAACGCAGGCGACGACGGCGTCCGGCAACCGCCCTTCGGCATCGAGAATCTGAGCCCGGGCTTCGTGTCCGATCACCGCCTGGAGATCGCGGACCATGGCCGGATAGGGATGCGGCCCGGCCGCCGATCCGATCAGGTAGTAGGTATCTTCGACATTGGCGACCCAATCGCGCAGGGCCTCGTTCATGGCGTCCTTAAGGGTCGCCGAACCGCTGGTCACCGGCCGCACCTCGGCGCCCAGCAGGCGCATGCGCAAGACGTTGGGGGCCTGCCGCTCCACATCCACCGCCCCCATGTAGACGACGCACGGCAGGCCGAAGAGCGCGCAGACGGTGGCCGTGGCGACGCCGTGCTGACCGGCGCCGGTCTCGGCGATGATCCGCGGCCGGCCCATGCGCCTGGCGAGCAGGATCTGGCCCATGCAGTTGTTGATCTTGTGGGAGCCGGTGTGGTTGAGCTCCTCGCGCTTGAGCCAGATGCGCGCGCCATGGCGCTCTGACAGGCGTGCGGCGAAATAGAGTGGGCTCGGCCGGCCGACATAGCTGGCGAGGTGTCCGTCGAGTTCGGCGTGAAAGGCCGGATCGGCCTTGGCCTCCGCCCAGGCGCGCTCAAGCGCCAGCAGCAGCGGCATCAGCGTCTCGGGCGCGAACCGTCCGCCGTAGTCGCCAAAGCGCCCGGCCGCATCCGGCCAGGCGTCATAGGCATTGGGGGTCCGGGGCTGGTCCAGCACGCACCTTAGGGGGTTTGCCGCGCCGCGGTGAGAAACCGAGCGATCAGGGCCGCGTCCTTTAGGCCGGGACGGCTCTCCACGCCAGAAGAAACATCGACCATCGGCGCGCCGGTGATGGCCACCGCGGCGGCGACATTCTCCGGGTCGAGACCGCCGGCCAGAAACCACGGCCGGCGCCATTTTCGGCCGGCCAGCAGGCGCCAATCAAAGGATTCTCCAGCCCCGCCCGGCCGACCCACGACCGCCGAAGGCTTGGCGTCGAACATCAGATGATCGGCGAGACCGTCGAACGCCCTGGCGGCGTCGACATCCGACTCTGTCGCGACCCCGATCGCCTTGATCACGCCAATGCCGCGACTGGCGATCGCCTGCACGCGCCGGGGTGTTTCGCGGCCATGGAGCTGGACGAGGTCCGGCGCGAGACCGGCGACAAGGGCGCCGATCTGCTCGTCGTCGGCATCGACGGTCACGGCGACGATCTTGGCTACACCGCGCGCGGGACGCGCCAGTTCAGCCGCCTCGTGAATCGAGACCCTGCGCGGGCTGGTCGGAAAGAACATGAACCCGACATAGGCCGCGCCGCCGGCTAGCGCCGCCTCGACGCCGGTCGGCGTCGTCACGCCACAGATCTTGGCAAGCGCCATGGCGCCGACACCCTATCCACGAACGCGCCCCGTGTGGACGCCGATCGGATTTAGGCGGCGCTGCTCCGGTTGGCCAGAAGATCGCGGATCTCGGACAGCAGAGCCTCGGTCGGCGTCGGCGCCGCTGGTGCGGGAACCTCCTCGGGCGGCTTCTTCTGCATGTTGTTGACCATCCGCACGATCAGGAAGATGGCCGCGGCGATGATCAGGAACTGGATGATGGTGTTGATGAAGACGCCATAGTTCACCGACACTTCGGCGATCTTGGCCGCCGCGTCGCCCGGTTTGAGCACCCATTTCAGCGAGGCGAAATCCATGCCGCCGGTGAGGACGCCTATAGGCGGCATGATGATGTCGTTGACGAAACTGGTGACGATTTTGCCAAATGCAGCCCCGATGACCACCGCAACCGCCAGGTCGAGTACATTGCCCCTGGCGATGAAGTCCCGGAAATCCTTCATCATTGACATGGCGATCTTCCTTTCCGCAGGCGCCTAGTCTGCGTTGAGCCGGGCGCGAAGCTCTTTGCCGCTCTTGAAAAAGGGGACGTGTTTGGCGCGAACCTTGACCGCTGTTCCGGTGCGCGGATTGCGGCCGGCTCTGGCGCCTCTGGCGCGGACCGAGAAAGCGCCGAAACCGCGCAACTCCACTCGGCCGCCAGCCTCAAGGGCCGCGACGACGCGTTCGAAAATCACACTGACGATGCGTTCGACGTCACGCTGGGTGAGATGCGGATTCTCCGCCGCCAACGCTGCAATCAACTCGGACTTGATCATGACTGTTACGCCCCTGTCCGTGGGCCAAGCTTTGCGCGCAGATGGCCCAAGGATCAAGGGGATAGCCGAAGAAAAGGCGGGGGCGGGAGTCAGGGGCGCGACCCCGGCCCCCGCCTGATGGACTATTCCTTGGTCGCCGCTTTCTCGCGCAGGGCGGCGCCGAGAATGTCGCCCAGCGACGCGCCGCTGTCGGATGAGCCGAATTTCTCGATCGCCTCCTTGTCCTCGGCCATCTCCAGAGCCTTGACCGACAGCGAGACCCGGCGGGCCGCCTTGTCGATATTGGTGATCTGGGCGTCGAGGCGATCGCCGACCGCATACCGCTCGGGCCGTTGTTCGGAGCGGTCGCGAGACAGGTCCGATTTGCGGATGAAGGCGCTCACCGGGGCGGCCTCGTCGCCGAATTTGACTTCGATCCCGCCGGAGGTGATCTCGGAGACCATGGCCGTCACCACCTGGCCCTTGTGATAGGAATCGCCGGCCATTGGATCGCCGCTCAGCTGTTTGATGCCGAGGCTGATGCGCTCCTTCTCGACATCGACGTCGAGCACCCGAGCTTTGACGGATTCGCCTTTCTTGTAGCGCGACATGGCTTCTTCGCCGGGCGTGTTCCAGTCGATATCGGAGAGATGGACCATGCCGTCGATATCGTTGTCGAGGCCGACGAACAGGCCGAATTCGGTGGCGTTTTTGACTTCGCCCTCGACCGTCGAGCCGACCGGATGATGCTCCAGGAAATGCTCCCAGGGATTGGCCATGGCCTGCTTGAGGCCCAGGCTGACGCGGCGCTTGGACGCGTCGACGTCGAGCACCACCACCTCGACCTCCTGGGAGGTGGAGACGATCTTGCCCGGGTGGACGTTCTTCTTGGTCCAGCTCATCTCCGAGACGTGCACCAGCCCCTCGACACCCGGCTCCAACTCCACGAAGGCGCCGTAGTCGGTGATGTTGGTGATCCGGCCGGTGAACTTGGCTCCGGCTGGATACTTGGCCTCGACGCCGTCCCAGGGGTCGGACTGCAGCTGCTTCATGCCCAGGCTGATGCGCTGGGTGTCCGGGTTGATCTTGATGATCTGCACCTTGACGGTGTCGCCGACCGCCAGAACCTGGCTGGGGTGCGAGACGCGCTTCCAGCTCATGTCGGTGACGTGCAACAGGCCATCGATGCCGCCAAGATCGACGAAAGCGCCGTAGTCGGTGATGTTCTTGACCACGCCTTCGCGCACTTCGCCCTCGAGCAACTGGCTGACCAGCTCCGTGCGCTGTTCGGCCCGCGCCTCTTCGAGGATGGCGCGGCGCGAGACGACGATATTGCCGCGCGGGCGATCCATCTTGAGGATGGCGAAGGGCTGTTCCCGGCCCATCAGCGGGCCAACGTCACGGACCGGCCGGATGTCAACTTGAGATCCGGGCAGAAAGGCCGAGGCGCCGCCGAGATCGACGGTGAAGCCGCCCTTCACGCGCCCGAAGATCGTGCCCATGACACGCTCCTGGTCGTTGAAGGCCTTCTCGAGCACGGTCCAGGCTTCCTCGCGCCGCGCCTTCTCGCGCGACAGCACGGCCTCGCCGTCCTTGTTCTCCATGCGGTCGACGAAGATCTCGACCGTATCGCCTTCCTTGATCTCGGCGGCGACGCCGCCGTTGGCGAATTCTCTGAGTGGGACACGGCCTTCAGACTTGAGGCCGACATCGACCACGACGAAGTCGTTGGCGATGCGCACCACGGTTCCCTTGACCACGGTGCCTTCGAAGCTCGACGCGCCGCCGAGCGATTCGTCGAGGAGTGCTGCGAACTCCGCGCTGGCGGCGTCGTTCGACGGTTTACGCAGGGCGCTGCCCTTAGCCATTCAAAACCTCTTCCTTCATCGATCCCAGGCGAAACGCTGCCGCCCGTCGGCCAACCGGTAGATCCGGCGGATCCAGTGCCTTGGAACTCCACGGGCGAACTTCCGTTGCCCGCAATCGCCGCTAAGACGTCTTCAGGTTGCCGGCGGCGACTTATGGCGCGGCGACCCGAAAGCCCTTGTCCTCAATGAAAGCCAGAGCGGCGGCAAACGCCGCATCGGCATCCATTTGAGTGGTATCGAGAAGCCAGGCATCGGGCGCGGCTTTTAGAGGTGCAGCCGCCCGTTCGCTGTCGCGACGGTCCCGCTCCGCCATCTCGGCAAGAACGCGCGGTTTTATAGTGTCGACTCCCCGCGCCCGCAACTCCTGGTATCGCCGATCTGCCCGGGCCTCCGGGCTTGCGGTAACGAACAATTTCACAGGGGCGTCGGGGCAAATCACGGTGCCGATATCGCGGCCGTCGAGCACCGCGCCCGGCGCCTGAGATGAGAATTCTTTTTGGAATTTCAATAGGTTAGCCCGAACCTCCGGGATCGCGCCCACTTTCGAGGCCTGCTGGCCGGCTTCATCGGTCCGAAGCGCCGGATCGGCGAGATCGTCCGGAGTCAGCCGGGCGGCCACTTCGGCCGGCGCCTGCCCGGTCTGCAGGGCCTTCCAGCCGACCGCCCGGTAAAGCAGGCCAGTGTCCAGGTGAGGTAGCCGGAAATGCGCTGCCAGCCGCTTGGCCAACGTCCCTTTACCCGAGGCCGACGGTCCGTCTACGGCAATGACCAAGCGCTCGGAGGACCGCGCCACTCCAGTGGCGCTCATGAATCCGAGCGCCACTGGAGTGGCGCGGTCCAATGAGCGGTCATTCCGCCTCGATCTTGGCGCCGAGGCCGTTCATTAGCGCGGCGAAGCCCGGGAACGAGGTGTCGATCGGGGACCCGTCATCGACCGCCACCGCGTCGCGCGCCGCCGTGCCCAGCACCAGGAAGGCCATGGCAATGCGATGGTCG
>DATBOH010000165.1:0-3218 GCA_036553915.1 Caulobacteraceae bacterium
GGCCGCCGAAGTCATCGAGCTCAGGCAACTGGTCGCCAGCCGTCGCGACCACGCCGAAGCCATCGACCGGCTGCTGGATGCGGATGCCTATCGTCTGGCGGCCGATCCGACCCTGAGCTTCGGGGCGCCGGACCGCGAATCCGTTCCACCTGAGATCGACTTCGCGCCGCTCGACGAGGCGATCGAGACGATCCGAAAGAGCGCAGCGGCCTATGACGCCGCCCTCTCACGCCCCATATCGGCGGCGGGGTCGGCGCGCGCCGACGCGATACTTCAAGGTCTGGAGCAGGTGTTCACCGTCGAGACCGGCCTGCCGGGACGACCCTGGTACAGGCATCTGCTCTATGCGCCCGGGCTTCTGACCGGCTACGGATCCAAGACGTTGCCCGGGGTCCGCGAAGCCATAGAGGCGGCGCGGTGGGACGAGGTCCGTGACTACATCGGTCGCACCGCCGCCGTGCTCAAGGCCGCAAGCACCAAAATCGACGATGCGGCCGGCGCCCTATCGCAATAGTCTGGTCCAGGGGAACACCGGCATGGCCAGATCGCCGCCCAGACTTTCGCTTGGCGAGCGCCCCCCAAGCGACCTGGCGTCCTGGCGGGTCGAGGGCCTGTTGGCCGAATTTGGCGTGGCCGCCGGCTGCGTCGCCGTGGCTACGCTCATCGGCGCGCTGTTGCGCCCGATATCCCCTGAACTGCTACCGGCGGCCCTGCTGTTTCCAGCCATCCTGTTTCCAAGCCTGGTCGGGGGCTGGAGGTCCGGCGTCGCGGCGGCAGCGCTCAGCATCGCCGCCCGCTATTGGATTCTTCGGCCGGCCATCGATGTTCTCGACCCCGGCGGGCGGCTTCAGATCGGCAACCTCGCGGCCGCCGTCGTTGTCGCCGGCCTGGTGATAGCGCTTGGTTCCTATGTGCGGCTTTTGCTGGAACGCCTGCGACGCAGTCGCGACGCGCTCAGCGAACACAATCTCCACTACGGCGTCCTGTTCGAGACAATCACGGAAGGATTCGCCATCTGTGAGGCGGTCCGCGATCGCGAGGGCGCGCTGGTTGACTATGAGGTGGTCGAGATTAACCCGGCCTTGCGCAAACTGCTCGGGGTCGGCGCCGAAGCCATCGGTTCGCGCCTCAGCGATTCGCCAGGCTCCTGGTCGCGATGGCTCAAACTTTGCGATCATGCCCTGACGACTGGAAAGCCGGTGCGTTTCGAGCGTTTCAACCCCGCCAACGGCTTGTGGCACGAAGTTCATATCAATCGGCTTTCGGCCACGCGGATGGCGCAGTTCTTCTTCGACATCACCGAGCGCAAGGCGGGCGAGGCCCGCCAGACAGAGTTGTTCGAGGAGCTCAACCACCGGGTGAAGAACAATTTGGCTATGGTCGTCAGCTTCCTGCAGCTCCAGGGCAGAGGCGCGACGGCCGAAGTTCGCGGCGAACTGGCCAAGGCGGCGGCCCGGGTGCAGAGCATAGTCGAAGTGCACGAAGCGCTGGCTGGCGGCGGGGCTGCCGACGAGGTGGAATTCGGCGCCTATTTGCGGCATCTGTGCCAAGGCTTGCAGAAGTCGCTGACGGCCGACGGGCGTTTGCGTTTTGAAGTCGATGTTGAGACCGCCGACCTACCAGTGGATACGGCGTTGAATCTCGGCATGGTCGTCAATGAGCTGGTCACCAATGCCTGCAAATACGCCTATCCGCGCGGTGGCGATGGCGTGATCGAAGTGCGCTTTCGCCGATTGGGCGATGAGCTTTCGCTGAGTGTCCGCGACGGGGGCCAGGGCCTGCCGCCCGGCAAATCCCAGACAGGCGGTCTTGGCATGCGCCTGGTGCGATCGCTGGTCGAACAGGTCGGCGGCCGTATGGCGATCGACCGCGATGGGGCCGGGGCGCATTTTGACATTCGCCTGCCGGCCGGCGCGCCGGCCCGCGCAAGCTCATGATCCGGCATCGCCGGACGCGAATTGTCGCCACCCTGGGGCCATCCAGCCAAGCCCCGGAAACGGTTATCGCTTTGGCCCGGGCCGGCGCCGATGTCTTCAGGCTGAATTTCAGCCATGGCCTCCAGCACGATCATGCCCAGGCGCTGGCGGCGGTGCGCGCCGCCGAAGCCGAAGTGGGCCGGCCGCTGGCCGTTTTGGCCGATCTTCAGGGACCGAAATTCCGATTGGGCGCGCTGGCCGACGGTGTTCTGGCGGTCGGCGCCGGTCAGGTGCTGCGGCTCGACCTCGATCCGACGCCAGGCGACCTTCGCCGCCTCCCCTTTCCCCATCCTGAGATGCTGCGGGCCCTCAGGCCGGGGGCTCTGTTGCTGATCGACGATGGCAAGGTCCGCTTCAAGGTGCTTGACGCTGGACCGGAGGGCGCGGTCATCGAGGCGCTTAATCCTGGCGAACTTGCCAACCACAAGGGCGTCGCCACGCCGGGGCTCGTCATTCCGACGCCGGCTCTTACCGCCAAGGACCGAAGCGACCTCGATTTCGCTTTGCGGCTTGGCGTCGATTGGATCGCCTTGTCGTTCGTACAGCGCGCCGCCGACATGGCCGAACTGCGCCAATTGGTCGCCGGCCGCGCGCAGGTTCTGGCGAAGATCGAAAAGCCCTCGGCGCTCGACCAGCTCGAGGCCATTCTCGACGCCAGCGACGGCTTGATGGTGGCGCGGGGCGACCTCGGGGTCGAACTCGCCCCCGAGGACGTGCCGGTAGCGCAAAAGACCATCGTCCGGGCGGCCCGACGCCGCGGCGCGCCGGTGATCATCGCCACCCAGATGTTGGATTCGATGACCTCCAATCCGCAACCGACCCGGGCCGAGGCCTCCGATGTCGCCAACGGAGTCTATGAGGGCGCCGACGCGCTGATGCTGTCTGGCGAAACCGCGGCCGGCGCCTATCCGTTGCAGGCGGTAACGATGATGGATGCAATCATTCGCCGGGTCGAGGCGGACCCGCTGTGGCCGAGCCTCATGCGGGCCGAGCATGGTGAGGACGCCGACGAGGATGTCGACGCCCTGATCGCCGCCGCCACTCGCGCCGCCGAGGCCCGTTCAACGGCTTGCCTGGTGGCCTATACGACCACCGGCGCCACCGCCCGGCGCCTGGCGCGGGAGCGCCCCGCGCTACCCATTCTGGCGATCGCCCCGGACGCTTCAGTGGCGCGGCGACTGGGCCTGGTGTGGGGTCTTGAGCCGCGAGTCGCCACTCAGCCGCGGGGTGTGGCGACAATGA
>DATBOH010000172.1:0-10557 GCA_036553915.1 Caulobacteraceae bacterium
CGACGCCAACCCCGACCCCGACGCCCACGCCGACGCCGACCCCGACCCCAACGCCAACCCCGACGCCGACGCCAACCCCGACGCCGACGCCAACCCCGACGCCGACGCCCACCCCGACGCCGACGCCGACTCCCACACCGACGCCGACTCCCACACCGACGCCGACACCAACGCCGACGCCGACTCCCACACCGACGCCGACCCCGACGCCGACGCCCACCCCAACGCCGACGCCGACGACCATTTTTTCGGAGATTGGAACCGTCGGCGGAACCTCGCCCAACAACACCCTGACGGTCTCCACCGCCCTGGCCGGCCACACGGTTGGCATTACGCAGTCGACGAACAGCTTCGCGCTCGACTTCACGACTCCAGGTGGAACGGTGACCGCGACCTTCGACAGTTCGGCCGGCAACCCGATAACCAAGGACGGTCAGACAAACGTCGACTCACCGCCGGGCACGGTCACCGGAAGCACCGATCCAGCCGTCGTCACCGGCGGGATGGCCCAGATTAATGATTTCCGCAAAGTGAGCGGACTTCAGTACGTCGACTACGGCCAATGGAACGTCAACCCGTCGTCGACCGCGAACCAAGTCCTGTATGTCGGCGTGTTCGCCGGCTCTTCGAAGACCTCGCTGACCGCGTCGATGCCGACCTCAGGCACGGCGGTCTTCAGCGGTGGCGCCGCCGGCTATGTGGTCCAGCCGGGTCGCGCCGGGGGAACCGCCGGCAGTTACTTCGGAACCTCGACCCTGACCGCCGATTTCACCGCCGGCACGGTCACCGGGGCGATCACCGGCATTACCGCCTATTCGGTCCAGAATGACGGCGCCGGCGCCACTCCGCTCGGCTCGGTCAACAACATCAACCTCAATGGTACGATCAGTGGGGCGATCTACACCGGCACGGCTAGCGCCGCGGCCGGGGCGGGCACCGCCTTCGACATCACCGGTGCGACCGGCACGTTGAAGGGTGGTTTCTATGGCCCCAACGCCGCCGAGACGGGCGGCGTCTTCTATCTGACCGGAGGGACCAACAATATCTCGCTGATGGGATCCTTCGGCGGCAAGCCGGCTTTGGTCTCCGATATCAGGCTCAAGACCGACATCGAGCCGGCCGGAACGCTCGCCAATGGCCTTCGCCTGCACCGCTGGCGCTATATTGGCGGCGACCGGCGGTTCACCGGCGTGATGGCTCAGGAGCTGTTGGCCGATAGCCGTTTCGCCGACGCCGTGCGGATCGACGCCGATGGCCTGATGCGCGTCGATTACGACGCGCTGGGGTATGCGCCGGAGGACATGCCGGCGATGCGGGCCGAAGGCGAGGCGGCGGTGGCCCGGTTCCGATGCGCGCCGGCGATGGTGTGAGGGCGAGCCTGCTGTCTGGCGGCGCCGCGCCAATCTAGCGACTGGCGCCGGTGGTGATGGCGTTCCAGCAGGCGGCGACGCCCCCGCCGGCGGCAAGCAGCCTGGCGCCGGCGCCCGGCCTCGCCGATCAACTCATTGCCGCCGAACACCTCGTCCAGGACGGCCGGACCGACGAGGCTCGCGCCATTCTCCTGAGGCTTGAGGCCGGCAAGCCGGCGGCGAACGCGCAAATCAATCAGATCGAGTTCCTGCTCGGCCTGATCGCCATCGCCGACAAGGACTATGACGACGCCATCCTCCGCTTTCATCGCATTCTCGTAACCGAGCCCAAGGTCGCGAGGGTGCGGCTGGAGCTGGCGCGCGCCTATTACCTCAACAACGAATTTGCCAATTCCGAGCGGGAATTCCTGCTCGCTCGCGCCGGCGCTCTGCCACCCAATGTTGTCGCCAATATCGATCGCTATCTGGCTTCGATCAGGGCCCTGCGCACGTTCACCTACAACCTGTCCTTTTCGGTGGCGACAGACTCCAACGCCAACGGCGGCCCGGCGACGGATTCGATCACCCTTTACGGATTGCCGTTTCAACTCTCGCAATTGGCCAAGCAGAGCAGCGGCTATGGCCTGGCGTTCGATGGCGGCCTCGAATGGGCGCCCCGGATCGGCCGCCAATTGAAATGGCGTTTGGGCGGCCAGCTACACCGCTCCCAATATACCCAGACCGCCTTCGACGACATGACCTTCAATGTCTACACCGGGCCGCATCTGACACTGCGGCGCTGGGATATCGATCTGGCGGCCAATGTCGCGCGCCGCTGGTACGGCGAACGGACGTACTGGGACCTGGTCGGAGCCGGCGCTGGGGCCACCTACTATCTCCGATCCAATCTTGGCGTCGGGGCCGCCTTCACGCTCAATCACCTGCGATTCCCGCAATCAGATCTGCAGACCGGTTCGGGTGGCGCTGTCTCGGCCAACGCCTTCTTTACGCCGACCACATCGAGCATCGTTCGCGCGGCGCTGACGCTCGGCGTCCAGAACGCGCGGATCCCGGCCTACGCCAGCCATCTGCAACAGCTCGGCCTCAGCTACACGCGGGAGTTCAAGGGCGGCCTGACCGTCGGCATCGCGCCAACCTATTCCCACATCGCCTACCAAGGCCGGCTGGCGGCCTTCGATGCGACACGCCTCGACAATCAAGTCTCGGTTCAGATCACGCTGCTTGATCGAAGGATAGATTGGAACGGCTTCACGCCAGAGATCGTCTATACTTACATACATAACGACAGCACGCTTCCGCTCTATAGATTTCATCGCAATCTGGGTCAGATCGGCATCACCCGGGCCTTCTAAGGCGGCCGACTGGCGCTTGACCTGAGAATCCGCTCGCCGCATAGCCCTGGCGTGGTTCTCCGTCTCGGAGATCAAAAGGGAATGCGGTGCGGGCCCTCCGGCCCAATTCCGCGGCTGCCCCCGCAACTGTAAGCGGCGAGCCGAGAGGACGGTCACTGGGGCTCATCCCTGGGAAGGCCAGCCTCGCCAAGGCGTCGACCCGCGAGCCAGGAGACCTGCCACGAGCCGTGGTCACGCGCGAACGCGCCGGTCGGGGTGAGCCGGAGCGGATGTCAGAGGACCTCGCGGTCCTGGGACGTCGAGTCGCGGTGACGTGTCACTGCGAAGGCTACCCATGCTCCGATTCCTTCTGTTCGCCGCCAGCGCGGCGCCGGCGTTCGCGTTCGCTCAGGCCGCCCCGCCCAGCTCGGTGTCGCCGGTGGTGGTCACCGCGACCCGCATCCCCACGCCTCTCGACAAGGTCGGCAGTGCGATCACCTTGATCGACGCCCGGCAGATCGCCGTCCATCAGTGGCGCACTCTGCCCGAGGCTCTGGCCGCGACGCCCGGCCTGAACGTGGTTCAGACCGGCGGGCCGGGGGGTCTGACCTCGGTTTTCATCCGCGGCGCCAATTCCAACCACACCGAGGTGATCATCGACGGCATCGACGTCACCGACCCGAGCCAGAACGGCGCCTATGACTTCGGCCAGGGCCTGACGGCCGGCGCGGCGCGCATTGAGGTGCTGCGCGGGCCGCAGAGCAGCCTGTATGGCGCCGACGCCCTGGGCGGGGTGATTGCCGTCGTCACCCCGGAGGGCGAGGGGCGCCCGGCCTTCGCCGCCAGCCTCGAAGCCGGAACGTTCGCCACGACCGAGGAGACCGCGAGCGTCAGCGGCTCGGCCGGCAGGGCCCGCTTCGCCCTCGGGCTCGCGCATCTGCGGGTCGGCGATAGCCCGACGACCCCGGCGCGGCTGCTGGCTCCTGGCGAGACCGCCATCGGTGACCGGCTCGATAACACCACCCTGACCGCCAAGCTCGGCTTCGACCTGACGCCAGCCGTCAGCCTGCGCGGCAGTCTGCGCTACGTCGACAGCCACTATCGATCGACCGGCGAGAACTATGACCTCGCCCAGCCGATTCCCGACGCCGCCCAGACCTCGCAATGGGAGCGGCAGTTTTTCGCGCGACTAGAGGCAAGCGTTGTCACCGACGAGGAACGCTTTGACAACCGCTTCGGCCTGAACTTCGCCAGGTTCGACACCCGCATCGAGGCCCCCGACGACGGCGCCGGCCTCGGCCTGCCGCCGCCGGCCCCGATCCACGACGCCGCCCAGCGCCTCGGCGCTGACTGGCAGGGGCGCTTCGACCTGACCAAAAATGAGATCCTGGTGTTCGGGGCCGATGTCGTGGGCGAGCGCCTCTACGATGTCGCGGCCGCCGCCTCCGAGACCCGCGGCGGCGCCTTCATCGAATGGCAGGCGCGGCCCCTTCCGGCCCTCAGCGTCGCCGCCAGCCTGCGCGTCGACGACGACGCCCGCTATGGAGCGGCGCTCACCTGGCGCGTCGCCCCGGCCTGGCGCATCGCCGCCACCCACACGCTTTTCAAGGCCAGCATCGGCACAGGGTTCAAAACCCCGACCTTGGCCGAGCAATTCATCGATTTTCCTGAGTTCGGGTTCTTCGCCAATCCGGCCCTCAAGCCCGAGCGCAGTCTCGGCTATGACCTGGGGTTCGAGCAGCCGCTCATCTCCGGGCGCCTCAGCTTCGGGGCCACACGCTTCCACAACGCCATAACCAATCTGATCGAACCCGGCCCCGACCCGGCCGCCGGGCCCTTCGCCGAGACCTGGCTGAATATCGGCAAGGCGACGACCTATGGCGTCGAGAGCTTCATCGCCGCGCGACCGACCCAGTCCCTGGGGCTGCGGGCCGACTACACCTGGCTGATCGCCCGCGACGACCTGACCGGGGCGGCGTTGCTGCGCCGGCCGAAAACCAAAGTCTCCCTGACCGCCGACTGGCAGGCGACAAGGCGGCTGCGCCTCGGCGCCAGCCTGATCCGTGTCGGAGCCTGGCGCGACTTCGACCGCTCAGGGTCGTTCGTCACCCCCGGCGAGCCGTTCACCACCGTCGATGTTTCGGCCGACTACGACGTCGGCCACGGCCTGACGCTGTTCGGCAAGGTCACCAATCTGTTCGACCGCCGCTATGAATCGCCGGTCGGCTTCGCCAAGCCGGGTATCGGGGCGGTGATTGGCGTCCGAGCCGCTTGGCGGCCTTGAGTTGGCGCCGTTCGCGGCGGCCCGGCCTCACTTCCCCTTCGGCTGCCACAACTCGATCTTGCTCCCGTCGGGATCCATGATCCAGGCGAAGCTGCCGTTCGGATCCGAGTCGTCGCGCTTGAGCACGGCGACGCCCTTTGCCTTCAGCTTGAGAAGCAGAGCGTCCAGATCGTCGACGGCGAAATCGATCATGAACTCCCGCGTGGAGGGAGCGAAGTCGTTGGTAGACTGTGGGAACGGGCTCCAGACCGCCATCGGCGGATGCCCCGGCGCGTCGTAGCGAAGCAGGGCCCCGCCCCAGGGCTCGATCTTGACCCCGAGCATGTCGCGATACCATCGCGCCAGCGCCTTGGGGTCCTTGCTCTTGAAGAACACCCCGCCGACGCCGGTGACGTGCCCGGCGGGCTCAGCGCGGGCCGCGGGCGAAAGGATCATCGCCAAGCCAACGGCCAGCCAAAGTCTCATGCTGTCGCTCCTCACCGAGCCCGATGCTACCGCGCGGCGACTCTTCGGTCGATGTCGGAAGCTTCAATTGAGAATCGCGTTGGGGGAGCTGGGCGCGACCGAAGCAATCCACCGTAATGAACGGCGATTTACGGTGGATCGTCCGGGCCCGGCCTTACGGCATCAATACGCGATTGACGACGTGGATCACGCCGTTCGACTGGATGACATTGCCGATCGTCACCTCGGCGCGGCCGCCCTTGGCGTCGGTGACCCACAGTCGGCCGCCGGCCATGCTGACGGTCAGGGGTTCGCCCTCGACGGTCTTGAGGCTGGCGCGGCCGCCGTGCTTGCGGATCAGGCGCTTGAGGTCGCTGGCGGTATAGCGGCCGGCGACGACGTGATAGGTCAGCACCTGCTTGAGCTGATCGAGGTTCTCGGGCTTGAGCAGGGCGTCGACGGTTCCGGGCGGCAGGGCCGCGAAGGCTTCGTTGGTCGGTGCGAAAACGGTGAACGGCCCCGGCCCTTCCAGGGTGTCGACCAGGCCTGCGGCCTTGACCGCCGCCACGAGCGTGGTGTGGTCCTTCGAATTGACGGCGTTTTCGACAATGGTCTTGGTCGGATACATGGCCGCGCCGCCGACCATCGGATCGGTCATGCCCATCTGGGCCAAGCCGGCGGCGGGGGCGGCAAGCGCGGCGATGGCGACGAAGGCCAATAGCTGACGACGATAGGCAGGCATGGGTGCTCTCTCCTTGGCCCAAACGGCTGAAGCGCCCTCGATACGGGGCCAAGGCATGCGTGGATCATCGAGGCGGAGAGCACCGGCGCCGCGGCGGACAAAAAGGGGGGCCGACTCAACTGTCTCCGGAGGCCCCCCTTCCCGGTCAGAGACCGGTGTTCCCTCCCGGAGGCGGAGGAAAGGCGGAAATCAAGCCGCGGCCCAGCGGCGGGCGTCGAGGGCCTGAGGATCTTCCATGGCCATGTCGTCCCAGTCGAGATCGGGGGGCGGACTGGCGGCGGCGGCGATGACCGCGTTGACCTCGGCGGCGGTGGCCGCGCCGACGATCACCGCGTCGGCCTCCGGCCGCGACAGGGCGAAGGCCAGGGCCGCCTGCAGCGGATCGCTGCGGCCCTCGGCGATCAGGCGGCGAGCGCGGGCCAGACGACTGACGGTGGTGGCCGGCAGATGGCTGGGGGCGCGATCGGGGGGCAGGAACAAGAGACCATTGAGGAAGATTGAGCGCAGATGCACCTCGACGCCCATGCGGCGGATGTTGGCCAGCGTGCCATCGACCAGCAGCCGTTGGTCGAGCAGGCTGGCGGGGGCCTGGATGAGATCGGGGCCGAAGCGCTTGGCCAGGCCCTCGGGATCGTCCGAGGCATAGGCGGAGATGCCGACCTTTTCGAACAGGCCGGCGTTGCGCATGTCCTGCAACCGCTGCCACAGCGCCTTGCCATAGGGGGTGAACAGATCGCCGGCCGCCTGCACCATAATGGCGTCGGCGCGCACCAGGCCGAGCCGCGCCAGGCTGGCCCTGGCCTCTTGCTCGACGAAATCGGGTCCGCGGTCGCCGCGCGCCGCCTTGACGGTGATCTTGAAAGGGGCCGGACGGGGCATGACCGCGCCCAGAATGGCTTCGCCGTGCATGGAGGCGGCGCCGGTGTCGAGCACCGACACCCCGGCGCGGCCGGCGATGGAGAGAATCTCCCGCACCTCGGCTTCGGCGGGCCGGCCCTTGACGGGAGCGGCGCCGTCGAGGCCGAATTGCGCCACCCCGAGGCCGAGCTTCGCTATCAGGGGACTAGGGCGCAATGAGTCGATCCGGTCCTGCCGCTTGGAGGGGGCATCATGGCGGCCAAGCGTAAACAAGGCGTATCGAGACAATTGGCCTTTCGTTAACCATGTTTCGCGCCGCGCCCTGACGTCAGACTGACCCGGTCGACGCCCTCAGGCGGAGGATCTCGACGGCCTGGCCCGCGGCGGCGGCGGGGGCGTCGGCGGCCCGCCGCACCAGCGAATCGGCGCTCGCGAACACCTTGACCAGCGAGGAATCCTGGTCGGCCAGAGCTTGCGCCCGCAGTCGGCCTTCGGCGTTCGTCCAGGTTCGGGCCCGCATCCAGTGCTCGCGCGGTCCGTTGGCGGGCAGGGCGGCCTCGGTAGCCGCGATCTCCAGGCGCGGTTCGGTCGGGAGGCCGAGCAGGGCGGCGATCAGCGGTTTCAGGAACAGTTCGGCGCAGACCAGGGCCGAGGCTGGATTGCCGGGCAGGCCAAGCACCGGGCGGCCATCGCCCAGGCGCCCGAACCAGGTCGGCTTGCCGGGCCGCACGGCGACGCTCTCGACCGCCAGCTCCAGCCCGAGATGGGAGGCCAGAGCCGGCTTGGCGAGATCATGGTCGCCGACCGAGGCCCCGCCGACGATCACCAGCAGGTCACCGGCTACGCGAGAGGCGGCCGCGGCGATGGCCCCGGCGTCATCGGCGACCGGGGCGGCGATCATCGGCTGCCCGCCGCTGGCGCGAATGAGCGCCGCCAGGGCCGTTGAGCCGGAATTGAAGATCTGATCCCAGGCCGGTTCGGCGCCCGGGGCGACCAACTCCGGCCCGGTGGCGATCACTCCGATGCGCGGGCGGCGCCGGACCTGCAACGTCGCCGCCCCGGCCGCCGCGGCCAGCGACAGGCGCCAGGGATCGAGAATCTGGGCGGTTTCCAGCAGGCGTTCGCCAGCCTTGAAGTCGAGGCCGGCGGCGCGCACATGTCGTTCGGGAGGCGTCGCGGGAACGCTCACGCTCTGGCCCTCACGGCGGGCGTCTTCCTGCATCACCACCGCGTCCGCCCCGGCCGGCAGCGGCGCGCCCGTGAAGATCCGCACCGCCTGGCCTGGCGTCATCTCGCCGCCGAAGCCCGCCCCGGCGGCGCTTTCGCCGACGATCTCAAGGATCCCGGGCGTGTCCGCGGCTCGCACCGCCCAGCCGTCCATGGCCGAAGCCGCGAACGGCGGTTGGTCGCGACCGGCCACCACCGGCGCCGCCAGGACTCGCCCCAGGGCCTCGTCGAGCGCCGCCGCCTCCATCGCCACCGGCGCGACCGCCGCCAGCATCCGCGCCCGCGCCTCGACGACGCTTAGCAGCTTCATGCCGTCTGCCAGTCTCCGGAGGCCCCGCCGCGCTTTTCCAGCAGGCGGACGCCTTCGACGACCATGTCGCGCTGCGCCGCCTTGAGCATGTCGTAGACCGTCAGGCAGGCGACCGCGACGGCGGTCAGGGCTTCCATCTCGACCCCGGTCGGGCCAGTCGTGGCCACCACCGCACTGACCCTGAGGCCGAGAGGATCGGCCTCGACCCGCACCTCTATGCGGCTGAGCGCCAGGGGATGGCAGAGGGGGATCAGGTCGGCGGTGCGCTTGGCGGCCATCACACCGGCGATCTCGGCCGCCGCCCGCACATCGCCTTTGCGCCCCCCGCCCTTGAGAGCGAGTGCGCGCGTCGCCTCGGCCATGCGCACCAGGCCCTCGGCCCGAGCCTCGCGATAGCTGGCCGGCTTGGCCGAGACATCGACCATCCGCGCCCGGCCCTCGGCGTCGAGATGGGTGAGGCCGCTCACGCCTCGCCGAGCCTGGGCATCAGTTCGACCATGTTGCAGGGCCGGTGACGGGAATCGAGCTGGGCGGCGATGACCCGGTCCCAGCCATCGCGCACCGCTCCGTTCGAGCCCGGCAGGCAAAAGACGAACACCCCGTCGATCAGCCCCGCCAGGGCTCGCGACTGCAGGGTCGAGAGCCCCACTGTCTGATAACTGACGAGATGAAAGATGGCCGAAAAGCCCTCGATGCGCTTGTCGAACAGCGGCTCGATGGCTTCGGGCGTGACGTCGCGGCCGGTCAGACCGGTGCCGCCAGTGGTGACGATAGCCTCGATGGTCCCGGACCCGGTCCAGGATTTGATCCGGGCCCGGATGGCTTCGATGTCGTCGGGCACCAGATCGCGGTCGGCAAGGACATGACCGGCCGCCGCCACGCGCTCGGCGAGCACGGCGCCGGAGGTGTCGCTCTCCTCATCGCGGGTGTCGGAGATGGTCAGGACGGCGACCCGCACCGGCTTGAAGGTAGCCGCCGCGTCGATGCGGCCGCCGGCCGCCAGACCCGTGTTCATGCATCCCACCTGTCGAGTCCGCGCTCATCTTCGGCCGTCGGTTCGACCCAGCGGCTGGTTCCGTCGGCAGCGTATTCCTTCTTCCACAGCGGCGCACGCGACTTCAGATGGTCCATGAGATAGGCGCAGGCCTCCAATGCCGCCCGACGGTGCGCCGCGGCGGTCATGACCAGGACGATCGCCTCGCCGGCCTCGATGCGGCCGATCCGATGGATGACGGCGACGTCGTCGAGGCCGAAGCGGCGGCGGGCGTCATCAATCAGCGCCTCAATCCTGCCGAGCGTGAATTCGGGCCAGGCGTCGAGCTCCAGTCTCGATCCGGGGTCGCCGCGGGCGATGCCGACGAAACTGGCCACCGCACCGGTTCGGGAACGGTCGGCGGCAAAGGCCGAGAGCGCCGCTCCGGGATCGAAGGGCGCGGTGACCAGAGAGGCGCGCATCAGCCGCCGCTCATCGGCGGTAGGAAGGCGACCTCCGAGTCTGGCGTCAGGCTGAGATCGCCCGCCACGACCACCTTGTCGACCGCCGCCTGCACGCCGCGTCCGTTCAACGCCGCGCCCAGTTCGGGCCAGACCTGGGTCAGATGCGCCTTGAGGTCGGCGAGGCTGGCGCTCGCCGTCACCTCTTTCTCGCGCCAGCCCGCGGTTTCGGCCAGGCGTCCGAATAACAGCACCCGCACCTTAGCCGCCGGTCGTCGACATGTGGCGGGCGACCGCCGGCGCCGCCCCACGGACGATGTGGAAATCGTGTCCGCGCGGCTTGGCGTTCACGCCAGTGCGGATGGCGTCCGCCAGCTCGGCCTGGGTGGCGCCGCTCCGCAACACGGCCCGCAGATCGACCGCATCGTCGCGCCCAAGGCAGGTGTGCAGCACTCCGGTGCAGGTCAGCCGCACCCGGTTGCAGGCCTCGCAGAAGTTGTGGCTCATCGGCGTGATGAAGCCCAGGCGTCCGCCCGTTTCGCGGACGCGAACATAGC
>DATBOH010000272.1:0-1816 GCA_036553915.1 Caulobacteraceae bacterium
CGCTTTCCTCAAGCTGTTCAGCGGCGAAAACCTCGGCAAGATGCTCGTCAAGCTGAGCTGACCCCGCAGAGCTTGGTGCGTTTGCACGGAACAGATGGAAACGTTGAATCAAGCTCTAGAAAGCTGGAATCTAGAGCAAACCCTCCCCGTTTAGACGATCCCGCCTAAACGGGGGTTCGCTCTAGCCGCGCTTTCCCTGGCCGGAGCAAGGTTTTAGGAGTGCCGGCGTGGCCCGCCTGTTCAAAGCCTATGTGATCGTACGTTGGAGCGCCGCCTCGAAGCCGACGACCGGCGGCGATTCGGCCTGGATCGGCGTGCTTAAGCCCGACGTTCGCTTTCGACTGGCTTTTGAGGCCCATAACCCGCCGACTCGGGCCCAGGCCGAAGCTCTGCTGGCGCAGATTCTTGAGGATCGTCGCAAGCGCCGCGAACGAACGCTGGTCGGCTTCGATTTTCCATTGGGGTTTCCGCGCGGCCTGGCGGCGGGTTTGAAGCTCGGCGGCGAGGCGCCCTGGCGCGCCGTCTGGGATCAGCTCGCCCGCATGGTCAAGGACAAGGCCGACAACACCAACAACCGGTTCGGGGTCGGTTCGGAGATAAACCGCCGCCTGACGGGCGGTCCCTTTCCGTTCTGGGGGTGCCCGCCAAAGGACGCCTTGACCACGTTGCAGCCGAAGCGCGGGCGCGACCATGCCGCTGGCGATGTTTCCGAGTTCCGTCACGTCGAAGCGGCGCTGAAGGGCGCCCATCCGATTTGGAAACTCTACTACAACGGCGCCATCGGCGGTCTGGCCATTCTCGGCATTCCGATGGTGCGGCGGCTCAAGGCGACATTCGGCGAGAGCATGAAGGTCTGGCCCTTCGAAACCGGCTGGAAAGCAATCAACGAGGCTGATCTGGCCGGCGTCGACCTAGTGGCGGCGGAAATCATGGCTTCAGCCATCAAGGGCGCGCCGCTGACTGGCGAGGCGAAGGACGCCGCCCAGGTCAGGGCTCTGGCCGAGCAGTTCGCCAAGCTCGACGAATCCGGCCGCCTTGGCGAGCAGTTCGCACCGGCGAAATCGGCATCCAAGGATCTGCGCCCGGTTGTCGAGGGCGAGGAAGGCTGGATCCTTTTGCCATGAGGGGATGGGCGGCGCTGCTGCTTGCGCTCGCCGTGAGCCCTCCAGCGTATACGGCCGAGCCGTTCGTTCTCTATCGCCACGCCACCCTGATCGACGTGGTCGCCGGCAAGGCCGTGCCGGACATGGCGATTCTGACGCGCGGCGAGCGCATCGTGCGGATCGCGCCCAGTCGCGATCTCGCCGGACCGCCAGGCGCCGCACTGGTCGAGGCCTCCGGACTGTTCGTCGCGCCCGGGTTGATCAACAGCCATGTGCATCTGGCGACCCCGCCAGAGCGCCCGCTCGCCGAAGCCAATCTGCGGCGCGCCCTCTTCGGCGGCGTTACGACCGTGCGCGACATGGCCGACGACCTGCGGCAGGTCGGCGACCTGGCCCGCGCGGCGCGCGTCGGCGAAATCCCCTCGCCGGATATCTACTACGCGGCCCTGATGGCCGGCCCGCGCTTTTTCGACGATCCCCGGACCCATGCCACGACAGCGGGCGCGATCGCCGGCGAGGTCCCGTGGATGCGCGCCGTGACCGCCTCCACCGACCTGACAAGGGCTGTCGCCGAGGCGAAGGGGACAGGCGCGACGGCGATCAAGATCTACGCTGACCTGCCGGCGCCCTTGGTCGTCGCCATCACCCACGAGGCGCACCGCCAGGGCCTGAAGGTCTGGGCTCACGCCGCGGTCTTCCCGGCGCGGCCGTCC